>JAWOGR010000036.1:0-6303 GCA_046496625.1 Dehalococcoidia bacterium
GCCGGAACGGGTCATGGAGCGTATCGACGACGAGCTCGACAAGCTGTCGGTGCTGGAGACCGGCTCGCCGGAGTACGGCACCACCCGCAACTACCTCGACTGGCTCACCGGTCGAGGATAGTGCTAAGAACTGACAGTGTTCCCAGTTGAGAGAACAGCCTGGGAGATTGAGAGACTCACGCAGAAACCGAACAACGTCCTGAATGCTGATACTCTTGAGTATCGTCCAGTCGAGTCTTCGCCGCCGGAGTACGCAAGACTACTATCAGGATCTACGAGAGCATCTGGCTTACCATAGAGAGAGATGGCCAGACATCAATTACTCTGTCCGCCTGGCGACACCAAGACGCGGATTGACCCTGGCAACAACGGGCTTGTGGTGCAGCACAACATGATCGGGCGAAATGTGTAGTTTCGTCCAGGGATAGCTAGGGTTGCTGAGTTTAACGGGAATGGCTTGTGTGGGCTCTGTCCGCCCTGGATTCCTGTTACCTGCTCAATGGGAATCCTGCGCCGACCCACTCGGTAATGCCATTTGACAGGTGGTAGGTACTTAAGAACCCAAGCTTCTCCATCTGGCATAACGCAGTCGTGCTGCGATTTCCGGTCCGACAGTAGACCAAGTACGTGTCGTCCCCGCTCAGCAACTCCAAAGCTGCACCGAACGAAGGGAGTCTAACATCGATGTTCAGTGCACCACTGATATGTCCGGCGCGGTATTCCGATGACGTCCGGACGTCAAGAATGATGAAGGCTGGATTGCCCTGGTTCTCCTGTATCAAGTCGAAGGCTTCCTGAGACGTGACACTCTGCGCCTGTGATCCACAGGATCGGGTGACCTGTCCTGTGATGAAGAACACCGATAGAACAATCACTGCAGCCACGAGCGCAGTAGCAATCCGTCGGAAGTATCGCCTGTTCAATGCCTCCTAAACATAGCTGATAACGGAGTCTAAAGCAAAAACGGGGCTGGAGCAGAATGGCCTGGCAGTTCGTTCACCGTGGGTCATACAATCGTCGGAAGGGTTGCCCGTCCACTCAGATCGTGACCTCGTGATTCAGTGCATACGCAATGCTGCCCGGGCTGTTGATCTCTGCCTCGCTGATGATAGAATAGAGTTTCCAGGTCTGCAAGCATGAGGAGAGTCAGCGTTCTTGTCATCGTCGTAGTCCTGCTTGCCGGCATGGTGGGCTGTCGTCCTGTTCAGTACCAGCTCACCATAACCAGCACGGAGGGCGGTTTCGTAGTGAGCCCGGGGGAGGGCACTTTCACCTATAACAAGGGCCGAGTTGTGAGAGTAAGAGCCAGAAACTGCCTGGGCTACTGGTTCTCCGAATGGACCGGCGATGTGGAAACGATCGCCAATCTCAAGAGCTTCGTCACAACCATCACCATGGACGGAGACTACTCAATAACAGCCGACTTCAGGCGTTCATGTGGAGCCTGAAACGTCCGGGTAGCACTCAGAGTATGTACAGTGGTAGTAGGCCGGCATGGTCATTGCATGCCTGCTTGACAACCTGTCGAACCATGGTATACTGGCACTAAGTGGCATAAGAGTATAAGGGCGGTGGTCGAATGTATGCTTCAGAGGGCTGCGCCGGTTCCGGGGCCAAATGTGGGGCTCGTCGCCCTGCAGCAATTCATCTCCTGAATTCAGCCTCAGCTACCATCTGTGATAGCGATTTGCCGGCATTCCCCGGAATCCGAGCGGCTGCGCCGTCACTGCCAGCCATGGTCGCCAATGCTTACGTAACCCGCTTCAAGCCATACATCAACCGGAACATGCTCGATGCAGTGCGAGTCGGCACGGAGCCCCGACTCCAGTGCAGCACGTCAAGAACACGATTGGAATTCGGCCCCCGTCCGGGGCACGATCACGGACCATAATGTCGGTGGAACTTGGCCGGAGGAGGAAGTGATGGTGTACACAGGTTAGACGTGACCAACAGCGCAATCGCCGAAGCTACATACAGAAGGAGGTTGAAGATTTCATGAAAGGGAAATCCCGAGCAATAACACAGGTTTGCCTGGCCCTGCTGCTGTCACTGAGTCTGGGCCTGATGACAGCGCCGCCTTCACAGGTCCAGGGCCAGTCGGGCATCATCTCTCTATCCCCGGCAAAGGCGGAATACGACCTTGGCTGCCCATCGGATGTCAGGACCACCGTGCTCTACCGCATTCCCGTGGAGATAGCATCCATCTACGACGACGAAGCCCTGCTGGATGAAGGATACTATACAGTGAGGGTTGTCGAACCGGGTAGGTCCTACGCACTTACCATACTTGACAGCTATCTCGCAGACCGCCTGAACACGGAAGGTGAGAGCGTGGTGCTGAACGTCGTGTTCGATGAAGATTCTGTCCGCCGCTTCACCATCATGGCCGTTCAGTATCCCGCAGTTGATCCACAAGAGGCCGTCTACAAGGTAGATGATCCTCCTCACTTCCTGGAGACGCACATCATCTGGGGCTGCGCCACCGGGATAAACTCGATCATCGATGACCACAACTATCGGCTCATACGCGAGCAGGACTACCGGGTACTGGGCAACAGGCTACTCATCTTCAGAGAGTATCTCTCGAATAACCTCGAGTCACCCGATGACGAGGTGAGATTGTTCATCCGATTTGATGGAGACGGCGAAGCCAGTTTTGTGGTAAAGGGTATTCTCTTCTATCCGGAGGTCTCCTCGCCCTCGAACCCGGCCCCGTTTAACCTACTTGATCCTGCCGATGTCCGGATCACCATCACGTTGTATGACGCCACTACAGTGGTGGCGTTCATCACCGGGAACGCCACGAGGCTGGAACCGGGAGACGACTACAGGGTGGAATATGAGAATGGTAAGGCCATACTGACCGTCCTGGCAAGCTATCTTGGGAGCAGACTGCAGGAGCCAGATGAAACCATCGAACTTAGCATTACATTCGGCCTATCCGACGGCAGGCGTTTTACCATCCCCTCACCGTTCCTAATAGTAGCCAAAGGCGAGACTGCCTCTATCGATCCGAAGACAGCCGAGTACGATATCGACGATCCGGATGATGTCGGGTTCACCATAACGTGGGGCGATGCCGTTGAAGATGTGCTGGTCTCTGCTGATGGTGAAGCTCTGAACGGAAAGGTCTCCGGCGGGGACAATAACGATGAGGCGGAATACGACTATGTTTTGGGCGAGACCGTCAACGGTAAGGCGCCACTGACCATACTGGAAAGCTACCTAAGCGGTAGATTGAAGAGGCCCGATGATAGCATAGACGTGACCCTGGTATTCGACTTCGAGGAACCTCCGGACCTCAGGCAGGAAGTCACCCTGGTTATCACGGCCACCGCAACCCGCGCCACCATAGCCCCGGAATGGGTTCCGTACGCCCCGACCTATCCGTCAGATGTCAGCACCATTATCACATGGCGCGCTGCAAGTGAAGTGTTCTCCGTATCTGATGATGGTGAAGCTCTGGTCGGAAGAGTCCCCGGGGGTGACAACGGCGAAGAAGAGGAACACGACTACGTTGTGGGCGAGACCGCCGACGGCAGGGCGACGCTGACCATCCTTAATAACTACCTTGCGGGCAGACTGCAGAGTTCGGGGGAGAGCGTAGATCTGGAGATCACTTTCAACGAGGGCCGGGAGGCCACCCTTTCTATCACAGCGGTGGAACCACCCTCCCTCCGTCCGCCAGATACCGCCTACGACCTCGAGAATCCGGGGCATGTCGAGACCACCTTAGAATGGCAGGCTCCCACCAGGCTGGACTCCATCACTCAAGATGGCCGACTGTTGACCCCGGAAGTTGACTACGAGGTGGACGACACCACTCAGGGTGAGGCCATACTGAGAATCCTTAAGGGCTACCTCGGGAGCAGACTGGAGAGACCGGGCGATGACATAGTCCTGGATATCACCTTCAATGTAGGCCGGAACGCCACCCTTAAAATCAGAGCGGTTCAGTCTCCCAGAGTAGACCCTGCGGAGGTTAACTACGACCTGGCCTGCCGGGGTGATGTCATAAGCACCGACATCACCTGGGGCGGTGCCTCCGGGATAGACGCCATCACCGATGAACACGGCTATCCGCTCGAACTCGAGCAGGACTACCTGTTGCTTGGAGACACTCTGTTCATCCTGGATCGCTATCTCGCAGAAATCGTTAATGACAAGAAACTAGAGCGAGAGAGGGACACGGTGGTGCTGACCATACTGTTCGATGATGGTAGCACCGTCGATTTCACCATAAAGGCACTTGGAGCCGCTCCCAGGGTATCGCCATTGAAAGCCAATTTCGATCTGAGTAATCCGGCTGATGTGCATACCACCATCACCTTTAACATAGCTACCGCAGTGATCCGCATCGAGGACGGCGGACGCCCGCTCTATGAAGGCGGGAACTACACGCTGCAACCCATTGAGCCGGGCATGTCCTCCAACCTTACCGTCCTCAGCACGTACCTGGAAGACAGGCTTGACGGCTTTATGGATGCAGTTACGCTGACCATCGTGTTTGATGTCGGATCTGACTGTACCTTCACCATCGAGACGGCATCCGTATGCTTCATAGCAACCACAGCGTACGGGACACCCATGGCAGATGAGGTGCAGGTTCTGCGCAACTTGAGAGACGGCTATCTGCTGACCAACCCGCCGGGGCGGGCATTCGTAGACTTCTACTACAGAATCAGCCCGCCGATAGCCCGGTTCATAGCCGAGCACCCCGGGGTGAAGCCGATAGTCAGGGCCGGACTTGTGCCCGCTGTGGCCGTGAGTACCATGGTCGTCGACACCGGTCCCCGGCAAGATCGGCTCATTCCTGGCCTGGTCCTTCTGGCCTCAGTGTTGGTGGCTGTGTGGGCAAACAGGAAGCGCAAGAGGAACACAGGATATGCTTGACTCCAAGTTGGTACAATGACCTATATCGTTGCCTCTGAGAGAGATATCACCAACCTCACCGGGCTAGAGTAAGCGACTGGCCTGCTGTCAAGGAATCGACTTGTTCGAGGCCAGGCAAACCGATACAATGCCGTGTAGTCGGCCATGGAATCGTCAGGCATACCGGACGGGAAGAAGCCCCTCACCTTCGTCATAATATCGGCCTCATTATTCGGTGTAGGCCTGCCGCTCGCCAAGTTACTGGTCAGCGATGTCCCGCCGGTGACCCTGGCCGGACTCCTCTACATCGGCGCATTTGCCGGACTCTTCCTCTATTCGCTCGGGAGGCAAAGAACGGCTTCTGCTCGGAGCAAGGCGGCACCGCTGGAGAAGAAGGACTGGCCCTGGCTGGCCGGAGCTGTGCTCACAGGCGGAGTGCTGGGCCCCATACTGCTGATGACGGGATTAAGCCTGGTCTCAGGCTTCACCGCGTCTCTGTTGTCTAATCTGGAAGGGGTGGCCACCGCGGTAATCGCAGTCTGGATATTCAGGGAACACGCGGGCAGGCGTTTATGGTTGGCACTCGCCTGTATGACTGTGGCAGGATTATTCCTGGCCTGGGATCCTGCTCTCGGTGGGTTCACCATGCTGGGCCCGCTGTTGATCGTCTCCGCAATGGTCTGCTGGGGGATAGACAACAATCTCACCCGCAGCATTTCTGACAGAGACCCGATACAGATCGCTAAGATCAAGAGCCTTGCCGGCGGGATCACTTCTCTTTCGATTGCTCTGGCTCTCGGACTAACACTGCCCCCCGGTCACGCCATCGCACTTGCCCTGTTGGTAGGATCGTTCAGCTACGGCGTGAGTCTCGTGTTCTTCATCAAAGCCCTACAAGGATTGGGTTCGTCCAGGACCGGAGCATTGTTCGGCCTTTCTCCTTTCATCGGTGCCGTAGCCTCGCTTGTCATACTCCGGGAGTGGATCGGATGGGTCATGTTCCCGGCAGCGGGACTCATGATACTCGGTGCCTGGCTGGTATACAACGAACGGCATTCACACGAACACCCTCACCAGGCAGTGACACACATACATCTACACAGCCACAGTGATGCACACCATCTACACGGACACTCAAAGCCAGTTCGGGATTCACATACTCACGAGCATACTCATGGTGAGGGGGTTCACGCCCACGCTCACTGGCCGGACACTCACCACAGGCACGACCACTGAGAACAGAAGGAGGACCCAGGTGTGGCTGTACACTCAGTTATCGGGCGGGGATCATCACCTCAACACTTCGTAACCACTCCCACTACTGCCGGTTATATATTCACTGCACAATGTGGCGTTCTGTTAATCCTCAGATCTCCCGTAGGTCCTAGCTGCTGTAACCTATCGTTGCCTGCCTCTCGTGCTGAGATGGAT
>JAWOGR010000050.1:0-5342 GCA_046496625.1 Dehalococcoidia bacterium
GTTGACTTGAAGAAGTCAAGGCTGAGTCCGGGCCAGTGCGCCACAGGGCTCCTTCTTCTGGGCAGGATCAGTGAATGCGGACTCGACCCGGCCGATATTGACCGATGGCCGATGATCCTCAAGTCGTTGCCAGGCGAGGATGATGCTAAGGAGTTCGTTCGTCTCATCTACAGCATACAGGAGATAACGTGAGAGACTGCCGGGAGCCGTTGTCCGAACTGGCCAAGAAGCGAGAAGTGCTTGCCAGGGCAGTAACCACCCTTGAGCAGAAGAACAAACTGCTGGGTCCCAGGGTAAAGGACCTGGAGAGACGCGAGCGTGCGCTGTCACGCCGGATAGCTGATATTGAGCCAAAGGCTGAGAAGGCAGAGAAGATCCTCTCTGCTCAAAGGGGTGAGATACGACGGCTCGATGACATCGGGCTTACGCTGAAGGGGATGGTTGAATTCAACGATAAGCTACAGGTGATAGCTGAGCGTCACGCTATCGAGCCAGACAAGCTCAGAGCCCGGTTACTCCGTGAACTGGAGACCCTTGAGAAGGGGCTGTCGCTTGAGACCATGATCCAGGGCCGGCAGCAGGAGTTAAATAAGGCGGAGAAGGCTCTGGCCACGATCAAGAACGAGATAGAGGCCACCAGGGCGGTTGCTGACAGCCTCCACCAGGAGAAGATGAAGCTCGAGGTGAACATAAAGGAGATGCGAGAGAAGGTTAGCCAGGAGGTTGCCAGCCTCATCCCTATGGCCCAAGAGACGATAGACAGGTTGGGACAGGATCTGCGCCTTGGCAACGAGGAGGCCCTGGCAGAGATGCGCCACCTCCGAGATGAAGCCCTAGAGGTAGGTAGAGAGGTAGGTCGATGTGAAGGGATGCTACTGGTCAACCAATGGCTCAGTGACCTTATGGCCCTGGTGCGGGGTGAGGACGGAGTCGATGGCAAACGTGTGAGGGTCATTGCCCTAGCGGTCTTGAGAGCTCTTCACGTCTGGCTCGAACGTCACAATAGCTCCTCCCTATCATCGATTACCATAACGCTTACTGCAGACACGCTGATCAAGGAGTTGGAGGCATGGCAACCGTGAAGTCTATTTCTGGCGACCTCGAGGGTTTTCGATCTTAGGCGAAGGCCCTCACCGAGACTGGTGCCGCATTGAATGCGGCATTTGATAGGGAGGAAGCCCGGTTGAACCGGCATGATGAGGCATCACGCCTCTAGGAGTGTGTCCGAGTAAGAGCCAGATGATCGGGAGTTTTCACGGGACGGAATGGTGAGGGAAAGGGATGGCAGCGTTTCTGTGGTGATGGATGGTGAAGTGATGAAGAATATACGGTACAGAGGCGTTATTGTGCTGGCGGGATAGCCAGGACTTCTCGGCCGAGCAGCCTATTTCGGTGTGCACCGAATAGCTTGAGCAGGTTGTGGCCGGTACAGATGAGCTTCCATTCACCGCTCACTTTGTCCACCCCGCGTAACAGAAACTGGTTGAACCCTCGCGCCTGCTTGATCTGGCCGAAGACCGGCTCTGGCAACTCCTTCCTTAACCCATAGCATTCCTGTCCCTTCTTCGTCCTTAGCTTGCGCCGCATCCTGTCCACTACTGAGAGGCTTCTCGGTATCCGTCCTCGGGGTGCCGGTGGCAAGGTGGATCTGTGCTTCATCTTATCTGGAGGCATATAGACGTCTATTCCTTGGGTGCTGAGATTCTGTATGGCATCACTTGAGAAGTATCCGGCATCGGCTGACATCTGGCGCGGCAACTGACCCGTATTGGTCTTCACTGTTTGCATCATCGGTTCGGCTAGTCCTCTGTCTGTGGGCTTGTTTGTAACCTCGGCCGCCACGATGACCTGGTGAGCACTGTCGACGGCGGCCTGGCTATTGTATGCCTGGATGAAATGCTTGCCTCCAGGGGCCGGCATGATATGCGAATCAGGATCAGTGAAGTTCCTCTGCGCCTTATCATCCGGTACAGCAGCATGTTTCCTGGTTGCTGAAGCGACTGCCTCGGCTTCACGCTCTGCCTCTTCCTCCAATGCCTTCCTGGCTTCTCGTATCTTCCTCAACCGGCTCTCCCTGAACGCTAACTCCTTCGGTAACTCATCACCCCTCTTGTTCTTGCCATACCGCTGGTCTTCTTCTGCATCCACCGCTTCCGCCGTCCGGAGCATCTCTTTGACCTCTGCTTCCAGACGCGCCTCTTCATCTTTCATCCTCTTGTAGCTCATGGCCTTATGCTTGGAGGCGTTGGCCTTTATCTTCGTCCCATCCAGAGCCACATGGCCCAACTTGACCAGTCCTGCCTTCTGACATAGCTTCAGCACCTGCAAGAACAGCCCAGCCAGCGCCTTCAAATGGTCTTTACGAAAGTCTGAGATCGTGCGGAAGTCGGGTGTGTTATTGGCCGCCAGTACCCGAAAGGCGATATCCTCACAAAGACGACTCTCTATCTTCCGTGAGGAAACTACCCCCACACAGTAGGCATAAAGGAGCACCCTCACCATCATGCGGGGATGATAGGGTGGATACCCACGCTCTTCGCCAGCATAACGCTCCATTATCGCCGAGAGGTCAAGCTGATCCACTACGTCAGAGATGAAATAAGTCAGATGGTCGCCGGGCAGCCAATCCCGCATTGATGCTGGCATGAGGAACACTTGGTCAGGGTCATAGGGACGGAAGGTCTTGCTCACAGGCACCTCCTACTTTGAACTCGTCCCTATTATACCTGTTATACGTGCCCGGAACTATTACTCGGACAGGCTCCTAGCCCGAGCGCTAAGAAGGCGTCATCGGTTGGGGCGAATACCGTGAACTGCCCGTTGCCACTGAGAGTCTTCAGCACAGCCGGATCTGCAGCCAGTACGGCCGCAATCAGAGTATCAAACTGGCCCGCGAAAGGGCCCTCGCTGTTCACTGCTATGGCGACGTCCACTATGGTCGGTCCGGGCGGTGCCGCCGCGACCGGGACTGTCAACGGGATTGCTAGTGCTACTGCTAATATTACGCTAATCAGAACTTTCTTCATTTTCATCTCCTTCTTGTTAGTTATTCTTGTTACTGGTCTTCTCTTGCTCTATGCCTCCTGATCGACCCCGATTGCAGTCACGCCATCGCAGTGCACAGAGACTTTAAGGGATTACAGTTCATCAGTAGTAATCCTGAACCCCAGCTTCCCTTGGCAAATCAGAAGACGAACCCTCATCCGTCCCCCGAAGCACCAGGGAAACGACGCTGATGTTACTGCAATAGCGCTACTGTGTATGTGATTTTTGTCACACCGAAAACAGGGACGGTCGTATTGAACTCTTTGGCGTTCAGCGTGTACCCGGGAAATCTTGGGACACCATACCGATTTCGTCCGCCACGATCCGGGTATTAGGTTGCCGCAGCCTAACCGAACTGCATCGTCGTCCCTGCATTTGCGGGCAAGGTCACGTGTCCGTTAAGCGACGAGGAAGACGCACAGTCCTCGAGTCATCGGGTCCGTGAGTTCGTGGTGCTTCGCTCTTCAGAAAACTCAGCACTTCCCGGTTGAACACCTTCCTGTTCTCGAGCGAGAGATAGTGAGCCCCACCCTCAACTCGGACCAGCCTGGCGTTGGGTATTCTCCTGGCTAGCACCTCGGAGCAAACAGGCTTGATCAGTCGATCTCCAGTTCCCGCGATAACGAGGGTAGGAGCCGCGATCAACGGCAGTCTCTCCAGCGTGTTGTGTTGTCGGCAAGCTTCGCTCTGTCCCTCCATACCCGCGCTGCCTGATGCTGTCACGAACCTGGCCTGCATCCTGACGAGTAGGCCGAAGGTACATCTGTACAGCGGATTGTTGAAGGCCAGGCTGATCATAGCCCTGACTTTCTTCTCCGGGGCTAGTTGCCAGAGCCCGGCATATTCCACAGTATCTCCGCTCGTCACGTCCTGGCTGGCATATGTACAGGCCAGCACCAGCTTCATGACTCTTTGTGGGTAGTTTATTGCCAACTCCTGGGCAATCATACCTCCCATGGAAAGGCCTACAACATGGGCTTTCTCAATTCTCAGCATGTCCATGAGTCTTACGGCATCATCGGCCATCATTCTGGTGGAATAGGCGCCCGGCGGCTTGTGCGATCTGCCCACCCCTCGATTATCGAAGGTCACCACCCGGTAATACTTCTTGAAGAAGGATATCTGGGGCAGCCAGCCAAGCCGGCCGGCACTGTACCCCATTATCATCACCAGAGGGTCTCCCCGTCCTTCCGCATGATAGTTAATGCTGATGCCATTAAGCCTGGCTAGCGGCATGATGTAGCTGCCCTCCTCGCTTGTCTTGCAGCACGTGTACAACCGTCATGAAGCTCCAGGTCAGAGACAGGATGAACTACCAGCGCCGTTCTATCTCACAACGACGGTCCCAACGTGCATGCTTTGCCTCACCGGTGACTATCAGCGGCATCTTCACAGGCTTCTTCGCACGGCATCCGCCGCCAGCTTCCCTGTCAGTATGGAGACTGGAAGTCCCGAGGGGCTGAATACCCATTGCCCGGCCTGGAACACGTCTGGAATGGGGGTTTTAATGGAGTTCGCGATTCTTGGCAACCTGGTCTCCGCCGGTATTTCCTCATTCGTGAATCCCCATCCTGTAATCGCCCCTTCGGAATTGCCGTGCCTGCCAAAAAGGGTCAGTGGAGTTGAAGAGAACTGGCAGATTATCCTGTCCTTGATACCAGGGTAGATCGTTCCATCCAGGATATCGATAATGATGTTTTCGCTCAGGAGCTTGAATTCGTCATACCAGCCGCCATCAAATATCGCCTTGGTCACGGCATAGTCAAACAGAGTACTGACTATCAGGCCCGTCTTGCCCGCAGGAGCTAGATCAGAATCCCTTAATACAGGGCACGCGATCTCATAGGTATTGTATCTGAAGTATTCTCCCAGCGATTCAACAGTTTCTTGCTTGCTCGATGTTCCTATGCGGTGTGCAGACAAGAGACCTCGTGAATACGGCGTATAAAACAGGTGTTCCGTCGCGATGTCAGCGAAGTATTGTTTGTCGAGGTCTACACAGAGGTACAGAGTGAAAACGGATTCTCCTCCCTTCTTGTCAGCCATAGCTTGCTCTTTGGCAAGAATACTCCTTTTCACTCGATCGTCTTCTATGGAATCGACTTTAAGCACCCTATACAAGGTCTTCAGATCAGCAGCCCAGATGAGTTTCTTATAGGTGTAGATGTTACCTTGTTGATCCCATAGCTGACGCGCGTGAGCGTCCACTGCCTTCACTTCAGTGTTAACACGTATCTCTGCACCGCATTCGGAGATGCTGTTCATCAGCTTGTCGGGTAATGTCTGCGTACCTCCCT
>JAWOGR010000123.1:0-9248 GCA_046496625.1 Dehalococcoidia bacterium
ATAGCAGCATCGACCAGTTCTACGGGCTGGAGTTCCTTGCGCCGCACAAGGTCGGCCTGGGCGGTGGCGTCCAGCCATGCCAGTTCTTCGTTACTCGCCACTATCGTCACCTCCTGCAGAATGCGGATCTATCCGCCCCATATCCGATGGAGTGGGAACAGGGCACCTGGCTGCCATCGTATATCCGCTCATGTGCCCCATTCAGACTAACCAACAGCGAATGCTACTAGCCAGCCCAATGTTAGTCAAGGCCTTTCATTTGACATGAGGGGCTTTCACTGCTATATTTCATTGGTTTTTGCGAGCATTGAATCAACGGATCGGAGGTACCCCGCATGATCATCATAGGTGAAAACATACACGTCATCGCCCAGGCAGTTTCCACCGCAATCAGCGAAAGAAACCCCAGGGTGATCCAGGATCTGGTCAGAGCCCAGGCTGAGGCGGGAGCGGACTACATCGACCTGAATGTCGGCCCGATGAAGAAGGACACGGAGGAGACCATGCAATGGCTGGTCAATACGGCGCAAGACGTTACCGAGTTGCCTCTGTCCATAGATACCCTCAATCCCGTAGCTATGGAGGCCGGTCTCAAGGCCTGCCGGGTCAGGCCGCTGCTCAACTCCGCATCGGGAAGGACCAACTCGAAGGAGCAGATGCTCCCTCTGGCGCAGAAGTACAACTGCGATGTTGTGATCTCGGTGATGACCGATAAAGGGATGCCTCCCGACGTTGAGTCCAAGATAGAGAGCATCATGGACACAGTTGCCCACGCCAATGACCTCGGGATCGCAACGGAGGACATCTGGGTTGACCCCATACTCCTGCCCATCAGCACTGCGGGGGAAGGGCAGCGGTTCACCGTGGTGAACCTGGAGTTCATCAAGATACTTGAGGACGTGCTGCCGGGCATCAAGTCCACGGTAGGCCTATCCAACACATCCAACGGCGTGCCCGAGTCGCTCAGGCCGCTTCTTAACCGCACCTACCTCGTCATGCTGGATAGAAATGGACTCTACTCGGCCATCGCCGATCCGCTGGACAAGGAACTCATGAGGTTGATCAAGGGAGAGATGCCCGAGATCACTGAGCTTATCTACAAGGTTATGGATGGAGAGGATATCGACCGTGCCGGTGTCTCTCAAGAGAGAGCCGACTACGTCAAGACAGCCAGGGTCCTTATGGGGGAGACCCTGTACTCGGATGCCTGGCTTGAAAGCTAGCAGCCCACTCATAGGCCCGAGAATGGGAAACAGTCCGGGTGCCCCGGTCGGTCGGGGGTCGGGACGACGGGCGGGTTGTTAAGCAACCTTCGGGAGTTAAGGAGGGCAAAGAATGGAATACAAAGCACCGGTGGAAGCATATGCCGGGGTCGTCAGAGAAGTAACTATCGGGAAGGGGCAGAAGAGCATGAAGATAGGGGGGGAGAATATCCTGCCCCTTCATTCTTTTGATGAGGGCTCGAACCCCAATCCCCCGAAGTTTGCCCTTGAAGTCCTGGATATGACTCCTCAGGACTGGCCTGCGCACGCGGTTGAGCCGTTCGGGGACGCAATCTCCGACCCCATCCGGTGGGCCAGGAAGTGTCAGAGCTTCGGCGTCGACGCCGTCTCTCTTTACCTTATGAGCACCGATCCGGCCGTCAAGGACACTCCCGCCGACAAGGCCGCGGCGCTGGCCAGGGAGATGGCCGGGGCGATCGACGTACCTCTCATCGTGTATGGTTCGGGAGACGAAACTAAGGATGCCGAAGTTATCACCAGGGTTGCCGAGGTGTGCGACGGGATGAATCTTCTCATAGGTCCGGTACTCAAGGAGAACTATGAGGTGACGGGCAAGGCCATTCTCGAACACGGACATACGGCGATTGCCCAGAGCCCTCTCGACATAAACCTGCTGAAAGAGCTGAACGTGAAACTGGGCAAGTTCTTCCCTCCTGAGAGAATAGTGATCGACCCGCTATCTTCAGCTCTGGGGTATGGCATGGAGTACAGCTTCTCGCTGATGGAGAGGGTGAAACAGATCGGCGTTATCACCAGGGACAGCATGACCATGATGCCGATCATCGCCAATCTTGGTGTCGAGTGCTGGAAGGCAAAACAAGCCAAGGAGAACAAGGATCAAGGGCTGCTCTGGGAAGGCATGACGGCGCTGTCGCTTCTTATGGCCGGCGCCAACGTCCTCGTCCTGAGGCATCCTGAATCCCTGAAACTGGTAAAAGACGCGATGGAGGTTAAGTAAAATGGCCGTAGCCGAGAAGAGATTATCTAAGAAACTGGAGGAACTGAACGAGCGCATAAGGGCCGAGATCCCCTGGGAGCCGGTAGGTCCTACTCCCATGCCCGATATCCCGGACCTCAGAAGCTGGGACATGCGGTTGATGAAGACCTACAAGCCCTTCTATGCACCATTCTGCGACCTGTGCTGTCTGTGCACATATGGCAAGTGCGACCTTACAGGTGGCAAGAGGGGGGCTTGCGGCATCGACATAGCCACTCAGCAGGCGAGAATAGTCCTTCTGGCCTGCCTGATGGGATGCTCGGCGCACGCCGCTCACGGAGCCCACATCCTGGAGGTGCTCATCGAAAAGCATGGTCCGGACAAGAAGATAGATATGGGAGATTCGATCGAGATCGAGGCACCGCACATAAGAACGGTGCTCGGCCTGAAGCCGGAGACTCTGGGCGACCTGCAGATAGCTGTGGAGTACGTATTCAGAGAAGTGGGCCATCTGCTGGACTCGTGCCACACCGGACAGGAGGGAAGCGCGCTGGACTACGAGTCCAAGGCACTTCATGCCGGCATGCTCGATCACGTGGGGATGGAGGCGGCGGATATAGCCCAGATTGTGGGATTCGGATTTCCTACATCTGTGGCCGACACGCCGCTGGTTGAGATGGGTTGGGGCGCGATAGACAAGAGTAAGCCGACGATTCTGGTGTCGGGACACAACCCGGCAACGTCAACGGAGTTGATCGACTACCTGCGAGAACACAAGCTGGAGGATGCAGTCGAGGTGGCAGGTGTCTGCTGCACCGCCCTTGAGACCACCAGGTATTCTGACAGGGCCAAGATCGTGGGACCCCTGTCGCGACAGCTTTTCTTCATGAGAGCCGGAATCGCCGACGTCATAATGACGGATGAGCAATGCATAAGGACGGACACGCCGCAGGAAGCGGCGAAAACCGGCTCGGCCGTGATAGCCTGCCTGGACAAGGCGATGTACGGACTTGAGGACGCCACAGAGATGGATGCCGACGACATAGTGAGGCGGATGGTTGACAACGGAGAGCAGTTCGCCATCCTCGATTCGAAGAAGGCAGCCGAGGTAGCTGTGAAGGTGGCCATGGAGATCGCCCCTAAGAGGAGGAAGGAGTGGCTGACCGAAGAAGAGGCTATGGAACTGGCCAAAGCATGCAACAACTGCGGCATGTGTGAGCAGGTATGTCCTAACCTCTTCGGTATCGGCGCCGGTATCACCGAGATAGCCAAGGGCAACTTCGAGCCGATTCGGGCAATGTTCAACCAGTGCATAGGCTGCGGCAAGTGTGAACAGGAGTGCCCTCGAGATGTTGCCATCTTCAGGTTGATGCAGGTGGCTGCGGGCAACGAGACCTGGAAGGCCAGGGCGGGACGCGGCCCCATCATGGACACCGAGATACGAACGGTAGGAGCACCCATCACCCTGGGGACCATCCCCGGGGTCATAGCCATCGTCGGCTGCTCGAATTTCCCCGACATAGATGATGTCGCCGACATGGTGGACGAGTTTGCCAAGAGAAAATACATCGTGGTTCTGTCGGGTTGTTCGGCCATGGTTGCCGGCATGAAGAAGGATGCCGACGGCAAGACGGTTTACGAGAAATACCCCGGCGACTTCGAGGGCGGTGGTGTGGTTAATGTCGGCTCCTGTGTCGCCAACAGCCATATTACGGGGGCTGCAATCAAGATCGCCAATATCTTCGCCGCACTTCCTCTGAGAGGAAACTACGAGGTAATGGCCGACTACGTACTCAACCGCGTGGGCGCTGTGGGAGTGGCCTGGGGAGCAATGTCCCAGAAGGCCGCCTCCATCGGCACAGGATGCAACAGGCTGGGCATACCCGTCGTCCTCGGCCCGCACTCTTCCAAGTACAGAAGGCTCTATCTGTCCAGAAAGGAAGAGGACGATTGGAAGGTCATGGACGCCCGCAAGAAGGAGATCGTCGATACCGGGGAGCCCTCCCCTGAACACCTGGCTTACGTCTGTGAGACCAAGGAAAAGGCGATGCCCATGATCGCCAAGCTGTGCATCAGGAAGAACGACACACCGCAGGGCAGGGCGATCAAGTTGAACCACTACATATCCCTGCACAGGAAGTACATCGGGGGAGGTCTTCCCGAAGACCTTCACCTGTTTATACGCAGGGATGCCGACATACCCCTGGTGTACAAGAAAGAGGTTCGGGCACATCTGCAGGCGATCGGCTGGCAACCCAGGGAGCCTGTCGGGCTTCCGACTTACATCGGTACCTACCCCAGCAAGGTCGCCATAGATTCTGTAATACACTAGCAGTGGCTAGAAGGAGGAGAAATGAGCGCAGTACTGCCACGTCACAGAGTGAACATCCTGACCGGTACCAAGTCGGCCAGACTGATGGAGGAGGCCGCTGAATGCGCCGGCTACATCAAGAAGGCAAAGAGGCCTTTGCTTGTCGTCGGCCCCTTGCTGCTGGGATCTTCGCCGGACGGGAAGCTGCTTATGGAATACGCCATCGACCTGGCCAGAGCAGCCAGCATTCCGATATGCGCTACGGCCCAGACCAGGGGCAAACTGGTGGAGATGGGAGTTCAGCCGGATTGCGTCTACGATGCCGTTGAGATAGTGAACGCCCTCAAGGACCCCGACTGGAAAGGGGTGAAGAAAGAGGGAAACCACGACCTGGTGATGTTCTTCGGCATCAGATCCGACCTAGGCAGCCAGGGTCTCTCGACACTCAAGCACTTCGCACCGCACCTGAAGACTATGACGCTTTGCAAGCACTACTTCCCCCACGCCAGCTACTCACTGACAAACTTCAGGAAGGACGCGAAATGGCAGGAGTTCCTGGAGAGCCTTATAGAGGAATTGAAGAAAGGAGACTAAGGGAAAATGGAAGGCGAATTTCACGTAGATATTGGGCCTCAGTATGAAGGCGAGGTCATCCGCAAGGAAAACCTGTATATCGAGTTCGGCGGACCGAAGGTGGCTCACAAGTTCGAGCTGGCCACGGTCAAGAGCGCCGACGAGATAGAGCACGAGAAGGTGGAGATCATCGGTCCCGACATCGGCGATCTGCAACCCTACGATGAGGAGAAGGGTGGCGGTAGCTATCCCATTGCCGTTCTCGTAGATGTTGCCGGCGGCGAGCTGGACAAAGATGCCGAGGCGATCATCGAGAGAAGAATCCACATGTTCACAAACATGATCGAAGGCTGGTATCATATGAACCAGAGGCAGGACGTATGGATGAGGATAAGCAGGGAGTGCCACGGCAAGGGCTTTACCTCACTCCGGGAACTGGGAGAGATCTACATCCTGCTCTATACATCGGAGATGCCGATCATCGAGGCCATACAGGTTACGATCATAACAGATGAGAAGAAGGTGGCAGAGCTTCTTCCCCACGCCCTGGAGGTCTACAACGCCAGGGACGAGAGGGCAAGAACTCTCAACGACGAGGACGTGGACACCTTCTATGGATGCGTGCTGTGTCAGAGCTTCGCCCCGACCCATATCTCGATCATAACTCCCAACAGAATCGCCAACTGCGGAGCCATCAACTGGTTTGACGGCAGAGCTGCCGCCAAGATCGACCCCGAGGGGCCCATATTCGCCATACCGAAGGGGGAGGTAATCGATGCCGTAAAGGGCGAATACTCCGGAGCCAATGCCATCGAAGCCGAGAAGTCGCTCGGCAACTACGACAGGGTCTATCTGTACAGCGCGTTTGAGCATCCGCACACGTCCTGTGGTTGTTTCGAGGCCATCGTCTTCTACATCCCCGAGGTGGATGCCTTTGGAGTAGTGCACAGGGAATACAAGGGTGAGACCGTCATCGAGGAGACGTTCTCGCACATGGCCGGCGAGACGTCCGGAGGCAAGCAGATAGAAGGAAGACTAGGAACCGGACTGGAGCAGTTGAGGTCTCCCAAGTTCATTCAGGCCGATGGTGGCCTGGAGCGGATAGTCTGGTTGCCAAAGGGCATCAAAGAGAGGTTCAAGGACGCACTGGAGGCCAAAGGGCTCTATGACAAGATCGCCACTGAGGATGATGTCAAGAATGTGGACGAACTCGTAGAGTTCCTTGAGAAGACAGGCCACCCCTGGCTGCAGGGTGAGGTGGAACTGCCGACGTAGACGCAGGATCTGGCAGCTATCAGCCTACAGAGAAATGGAGGCTGATAGCCGGGACCTGATAGCTGATTGAAGGAGGTTTGCTATGCCGATTGCAGGGTCTGAGATTGTGAAGATGCTTCCGGGACGGAAACCGTGTAAGGACTGCGGCTTCCCCACCTGCTTTGCTTTTGCCATGAAGCTGGCATCGGGCGGAGCTACTGTTGACAAGTGCCCTTACCTCTCCGATGAGGTGAAGGCCAGTTTGCTGGACCTGCTGGCGCCGCCGATAAGACTCGTTACCATAGGCTCCGGCGACAACGCCGTGAAGATCGGTAACGAGGAAGTGGTATACCGGCACGAGAAGACATTCGTTCACTCACCGGCCATCACGCTCCTTATCTCGGACAAGGAGGACGATGCCAGAGTCGACGAGAAGATAACGAGGATAAAGGACCTGCGATTCCCCTGGGTGGGCGTGGAACTCAAGGCAGACCTCCTGGCACTTCGGTTTGAATCGGGTAACAAGGACAGGTTCCTGTCCCTGGTGAAGAAGGTTCATGACGCAACGGACGTGGGCGTGATCCTGATCTCCGAAGACCTGGACTCCCTCTTTGCGGCACGGGACATATACGCGGACAGGAGTCCACTCATCTATCCCATAACTAGCGAGAACATAGATAAGGCTATCCCCAGGATCAAGGAGAAGATCACTCCTGTAGGCCTCAGGGCAGAGAGCATTGAGAAACTGATCCCTCTCACCACCAGATTGAAGGAAGAGGGCATCGAGGACCTGGTCCTGGACCCCGGTTCCAGGAACGTGCTGGAGGCGGTAAGAGACCAGACCTTCATCAGAAGGGCATCGCTGAAGCAGGGCTTCAGACCGCTCGGCTACCCCACTATCGGCTTTCCCTGCTTCATAGCCAAAGACGGGCTTAAGGAGATGATGGCAGGGTCGGCATTCATCAACAAGTGGGCGGCCATAGTCGTTTTCTCCGATTTCGACCGGCACTCGCTTCTGCCCCTTCTGGTTCAGCGACTCAACATCTACACCGATCCTCGCTTTCCGATGGCAGTAGAGGAGAAGTTCTACGAAGTGGGGCAGCCCGACGAGTACTCACCTGTGCTGGTCACCTCGAACTGGGCTCTGACTTACTTCCTCGTGTCATCGGCTGTCGAGGCGACCAAGGTTCCCGCCTACATATGCGTGAAGGAGGCGGAGGGACTCGGAGTACTCACCGCGTGGGCGGCAGGCAAGTTCACCGGCGATGCCGTGGGCACGTTCATCAAGAAATGTGGCATCGAGGACAGGGTGAAGCACAGGAAGATAGTCATTCCAGGTAAAGTGGCAAGGATCAAAGGTGAACTCGAGGACGCTATGAACCTCGAATGGGAGGTGGTGATCGGCCCCAGGGAGACGACCGGCATAGCCAACTTCCTGCCGGCATTTGCCAAGCAACTCAAGTGACGTCCCGGGGCACGGCAGACGAATGACAGCCAACGATCAGAGCGGCCAAGCTCTGTCTGAGATTCTGGCGTCACACACCAAAGATAGGGGTAGTCTCATACCCCTGTTGCAGGAGACCCAGGCGAAGCTGGGATACATCCCCAGGGATGCGATGCAGGCGATCTCTGAATTCCTGGGAATACCGCAGGTTGAGGTCTGGGGGGTTACCACCTTCTATAATCAGTTCCGTCTTACTCCACTGGGAAAGCATCACACCGTTGTCTGTATGGGAACCGCTTGCCACCTGGCGGGCGGCAAGCTTATCCTGGAGGCACTGGAGCGCGAACTCGAGATTAAGGCGGGAGAGACCAGCGCGGACGGCAACTTCAGCCTGGAAAGAGTAGCCTGTATCGGCTGCTGCATGCTGGCCCCGGTGGCCCTGATAGGAGACAGAATCTTCCCCAGGATGACGCCTTTCAAGGCAGAAGAGGCGCTCATACCTTACAAACGAGGAGACGACAAAGACGCCGAACACTGAGACATAGGGGCAAGGAGTTCCGGTACGGATAGATCAGGCCTGTCTCGCGCCCCTGTAGCAGGATTCGGCATGTCGCAACACATGAGTCTAGCAACAATCTGGGAGAAAGCACACGCGGAGTGGGAGGCCCTGCAGGGCAGCACCCACATACTCGTCAGTTCAGCTACATGCGGAAGGGCTGCCGGCTCGACGGACGTGGTAGATGCCCTCGGCAAGGAACTGGCAAGACGGGGTCTGGAAGTACCCATCATCCAGGTCGGCTGCATGGAACTCTGCTATGCCGACCCCCTCGTCATTATACGTAAGCCCGATTCCCTCAGCGTCGCTTATGCCAACGTAACTCCTGAGCTTGTGCCCCGCCTTGTGGATGGTTACGTTGCAGGAGACGACCCGTGCCTGGAGCTTGCGTTGGGCACCTTCGAGGGAGGTGAGGACGAGCCGGCCTATATCCCTGAGTTGCCAAGATATGAGCACGAGCATCGCCTCGTGCTGCGCCGCTGCGGGTACATCGATCCTGAGAATATACGCCACTACGTCGCCACCGGCGGCTACAGCGGCCTTGAGCGGGCCCTGAAGATGTCGCCCGGTGACATAATCGCTGAACTGAAGCGGTCGGGGCTTCGTGGAAGAGGAGGAGCCGGATTTCCCGTTCACCGCAAATGGGAGCAATGCCGTAGAGCGAAAGGCGAGCCGAAGTACGTCATATGCAATGCCGACGAAGGAGACCCCGGCGCCTTCATGGACCGGGTGGTCCTGGAGAGCGATCCCCACCAGGTCATCGAGGGGATGATCATCGCCGGCTATGCCGTAGGTGCTGAGCGGGGTTATGTCTATGTTCGCGCCGAGTATCCTCTGGCCATCAAGCGTGTCCGGATCGCACTCGAGCAGGCAGCTGAAGCTGGCTTACT
>JAWOGR010000128.1:0-2559 GCA_046496625.1 Dehalococcoidia bacterium
TACTGCAATATGCTAGATACTGCAACAGAAACGGCCGCCGCGGGGGCGGACGGCCTGTTCAGCGCTCGCTTCAAGTCGCCGGCTTCTCGCATCTTCCATCTCCTGATATACTTCTGATTCACAAACTGATCCGGTGATCCTGGTGATAGTGAGCAACGAGGCAGAATTATGATGTTTCGGGGTGCGCCTGGCTCGAACAGGGATAGGGCTATAGACACACTCGGGCAGGGGGTCGAGCTGCTTGAATAGGGAGATGAGACAGAGGCAGGCCGTTACTTCTTCAAGAGTGTTGAGATAGATCCGACCTACGCCGACGGGTACAACCACCTGGCGAATATTGTGTGGAGAAAAGGAGACTGGAAGCAGGCAGAGGGTCTCTATCGCAAAGCTCTGGAATGCGCTGAACCTGAGGTAAAGGACATCCCTAAGGGCGTGTTCTGGGGTGTGCTGGAAGCACGACCCTATATGCGAGCTCTATGCGGTCTCGGGCTTACTCTCTGGAAACTAGGCAGACTTGAAGAGGCTGTAAGCATCTTCAAGCGCATGCTGAAACTCAATCCCAACGACAATCAGGGTATCCGGTACCTTATGGGACCGATCCACCATGAGATGGGAGACCACAGAGCAGCATGCAGGTGGTATGAGCGGAGCAAGGATGACCCCCATTGCATGTACAACTATGGACTTTCCCTTGTCCAGCAAGACCGAATGGAGAAGGCAGCCAGGGTGTTGATATCAGCCGTGTTCGCCAATCCATACATAGCCCCCATGCTGCTGGGGGCTAAGTTGCCAAGAAGCGACTGGTGGCACGGAATCAACTGGGCTGAGCCTGAATGTGCTGAGGACTATATTACTGAGTATGCTAACTGGTGGAGGAATGAGGACAGACCTTTGACGTTCCTGCGGGCACTCTGGGATTCCGAAGGCGTTCAACGGAACCTCAAGGATTTCATCGCCACGAGAAGAGCCATGAAGAAGGCCAAGACCGGAGACGAAAGGGTCAACCTGGGAAGGGCTGGCGATGCGCTATGCAGCCCCCGGAGAGTAGCGAGAATGGCCGCCGAGATCAGCAAGCAGTTTGCACAGGAGTAGACTAGCCGCGCCGGAGTGCCGGCGGGCGGAACAAGAAAAGAGAGGCATTGCTGCGGGACGAGCCCCACAGATTGGCCTCTCATCGTGATTGTTCTATAAGAATACCACAGACAACGCCCCCTGTCACGGGTGTTTCTGAACCAGATCATTCACCCCGTGATGGACTCAACCGACCCTGACCCGGTAGCGGGCTTTCCCCTCTTCGTAGAGGTCGCCGCCGCGGATGTCGTTGAACACTCCGGCGTCACCCGCCCTCGTTATGCCCCAGCCCCTAACACCTCTGCCAGCAGCGCGCTCAGGCCGTTGCCCACCTACCTCCATCGAGGCGGGCGTCGGAGCACATAACCATCAGGCTTCGCTATCTCATCGGGCAGGAGACTCTTAGCGATTCTGGCACGGCCGATGACAAAGCTCACATCGGCGGATTCAGCCAGCCCAGCAGAGTACCTATCCGGCGGGAATGCTATGACTACTGTCTTGTGACGGAACAGCTCTCTCACTGTCTTGACCGGTGGGACCAGGTCGCTATCTGCTGATATGAGCAGAGCAACATCGAAGCTGTCCTGGTAGGCATCCTTCAGCATCTCCACAGCAATGTTTACGTCTGTCATCTTCTCGTTCGGTACCTCATCTCGGAATCCGCAATGAGTGCACTGGCGAGGGTTGAGTTGATACCTGCCGTACAGGATCTCCAGGTCAGCGCGCGTCTCCAGAGCCTCGATGTAAGTCGACTGGCGTTTCTCCTTGTCCGGCGGGCCCGAGATTCTTGCCGTGAAGTACTTCGTCACAATCAGCCTCTGATCAGGCTTCAGCAGGTTTCGAGCAAGCATCGGGATATCCAACCAGTAGTATCGCCTCCACCCCTTTGACTTCAGGCCGAAGTACAGGTTGAACCCATCCACATAGGCGATTACACGTTCCATGTGAGGTACGCAGCTTGACAGATGCTAACAGTTCTGCTAGTCTAAAATCAACAGCGCCAGGGTGAGTAGCCCTGGCCCGACAGTCTCTCCTCAAAGGAGAGACTGTTTCTCTTTCGGGTGATCACACTGGCTTCCGACTCCGGCAGGCCGCACCAACGGCCATGGGGGTCAGGCCTTTGGTTTTGGTCTCTCGGATGACATCATGGACTTGTGGCCCGTCCGTTACGGGTCGCATACGGAGGCGCACTCTACCACACCACCAGCCGTGGAAATGCCCGCCAGGAGATCTTCCTGAACGACGAGGATCGGCATAATTCCTTAGAGGTCCTTGAAATCCCGGGGACACCATACTTATTTGGCATCCCGGAGAGCGGATGCATCGGGGCTTCATTACTCCACGGTTAGCGTTATAGTCAAACGGGTAGCGGAGGCGCGCAAACACCAAAAATGAGGACCTGCCCCACCCACCGGGTGTCTCAGGCCAGATGAGACGAAGATCACATACAGGAACCTTACGGGCCAGTATACTGTACCTGATTTGAGT
>JAWOGR010000151.1:0-13239 GCA_046496625.1 Dehalococcoidia bacterium
GTTTGATATTCACAAGTTAAGTTCATTATACAACCGTTGTTATTCTTTGTCAAGTATATTCGTATTATATTCACAAAAAAGAGGTTTTCAATATTTATGTAAAAAAGTCTATGCCTCTTCAGCCTCAATGTCATGAGGCGGCACTCTCCCCTCCACCATGCCTAATCCTGTCCCTCCTCAATGACCACGGTTATCTGCGGCTTGATGTCTCCCGCCAGCCTGACGATCACCTCGTGACTCCCTGCCTGACGTATAGGTTTCTCTATGTCGATCTTCTTCTTATCGACGACTGAGCCCACCACCTGACTCAGTTCTTCAGCTATATCCGCAGCGGTAACAGAGCCAAACAGGCGGTCTCCAGCACCTGCACGGGCCGTGAAGCGAAGCTCCTTGCCCTCAATCTGCTCCGCGAGCTCAAGAAGTTTATCCCGGTCGAGGCTCTCGGCCTTCACTTCCTTCTGTAGCCTCAACTCTGTCTCCTTGATGATCGCGGGGGTTGCTACCACGGCCAGGCCACGAGGCAGCAGGAAGTTCCTGGCAAAGCCCGCGCTTACCTCTTTTATCTCTCCGGCCCTTCCCTTCCCGGGGATGTTCTCCAGCAGAACAACTTTCATCAAATTCCTCGCTTTCCTCGGGACGACAGAAATCTCTCTGCCGCTATGGCAGCAGTAGCTCCGTCTCCAGCAGCAGTTATCGCCTGTCTGGCAGAATTGTGACGGACATCACCCGCGGCGAATACTCCCGGGATCTCCGTCTCCATCGTCTCGTTGGTGATTATGAAGCCCCCTTCGTCCATCGGCAGAATGCCTCTCCACACAGCACTATTGGGTTCGGAGCCAATGGCAACAAAGACGCCGCCCACATCCAGCACTGTCATTCTAGCATCTTTGGTGTTTCTCAGGCTAACCCGTGCGACAGCCCCCTCACCTTCTATTCCGGTCACTACGGTGTCCCAGACCATCTCGATATTCGGGTCAGCCAGGACCCTCTCCTGAACGATCCTGCTGGCCCGAAGCTCGTTGCGCCGATGAATCACCTTTACCGACGAGGCAAACTTGCTCAAGTAGAGCGCCTCTGTGACGGCTGCGTCACCTCCGCCTACCACCACAACCGCCCTGTCTCTGAACAAAGGACCGTCACAGGTCGCGCAATAGGAAACGCCTTTGCCGACAAACTCGTCCTCGCCGGGTACGCCCAGCCTGCGATACAGCGACCCTGAGGCAATGATTATCGCCTCAGCCGTGAAGTCGCCTTCGCCGGTGCTAACCTGGTGACTGTGCTCGCCGGGTGCTGCTCCGGTCACATCCGTGTAGAGGATCTCAAGGCCATGGTCTCCGGCGTGCCTGTGGATGAGCTGACCCAGCTCAATGCCGGATATGCCGTCCGGAAAGCCGGGATAGTTCTCCACTCGCTCGGCGTTAACGATCTGCCCGCCCATCATTCCCCTTTCAACAAGCAGAGCGCTAAGCCTCGAGCGCGCGCAATAAAGCCCGGCCGTAAGCCCGGCCGGTCCGCCACCTACTATAATCACCTGGTATTCCTTGCTCATAGCATCAGCGAGCGGTCATGCCGATCGCACCATCAACTCCCTTCATATGCCGAATATGCCTTCGTTAGCCTCCACCGAACTCCCTTTTGATCTCATAGAGTAAGTCTGGCTGAAGAACATCCACCACGGTCATGGCCATTGCCTTGGCGGCGTCGATCAGCCCCTCATGCCCGGCTTCGGAGGCGGCCGCGGCAACGAACTCTGCCGTGTGTATCGTCACCTCGGGGGGAGCAATGGCTATCGTAGGATGTATGCTGGGCACCACCTGGCTGACGTTTCCCATGTCGGTGCTGCCGAAGCCAAGCCCGGGGTCAAAGGGTGTCACCTGTCGACCCAGCCTCTCCATGTTCCGAGCCAACAGTCCGGCCAGTGTCGCGTTGTTCTTCATAGGAGCATAGGTCTTGTCCCTCCAGATATACTCCAACCGGGCACCACTGGCTGTTGCCGCCGCCTTGAAGCAGTTCAAGACCCTGTCCTGAAGCTGAGCAAGATACTCCATGTCAGCGGCACGAACCAGGAACTCGGCAGCGCTATGGGCAGGCACAATGTTGGGGGCTTCACCTCCGTCGGTTATTATGCCATGGACGCGCGCATCCTTTCTCATGTGCTGGCGCAACGAGTTTATTGACGTGAATGACTGGATCATTGCTTCGAGGGCATTGATGCCCCTGTGAGGCTGACCGGCAGCGTGGGCCGGCCGACCGAAGAACTCCACATCCAGAGTACTGCAGGCAAGCGCATCCAAAGCAAGTATGTTCAGGCTGCCGGGATGCATGATCATAGCCACATCTATCTCACTGAATGCCCCTGCCTTGACCATGTCGATCTTCCCTCCAAGCCCCTCCTCCGCTGGAGTGCCGATGACCGTAACGCTCCCTCCCAACCTGTCGACGGTGAAGCGACTGGCCACAGCGGCTCCGGCCGCTGATACACCGATTATGTTGTGTCCACAGGCATGACCCATCTGGGGAAGGGCATCGTACTCTGCCAGCAGGGCGATCACCGGCCCTCGTCGCCCGTATGTGGCCCGAAAGGCCGTAGGGAGTCCGACGAAGCCCCTCTCTACGTGAAAGCCACTCTCCTCCAGGTAGCCGGTAAGCCAGGTAGCCGCCTTTTCCTCCTTGAAACCAAGTTCAGGGTTACTGTGAATGCTCAGGCTCAATTGCGTAAGGCGCTGCCTCTCCGATTCCACAGCTTCCTGTGTCTTCAACTTAAGCTCTTCTGTATCCAATACTTGAACCTCCCGCTGATAGCTATTATACTTTGTAGTTGATCCCGATTTCTAGGTTGTGGCAGATGGACAGAGCGGAAGGCGAACTCCTCAGGACACTGGTCAATGTGGCTCAACTGCTGAAGGAGCCCGTAGGCTCCAGCCGCAGCTATGCATTGGATGTGACGATCGACGAGGACATTGATGGCCCCGTGACAGGAAGTGTGCAGTTGATCCATACTGACCGTGGCATTCTGGTCCGGGCAGAGCTGGCAGTCGGACTGGAACTGGAATGCAGTCGCTGTCTCAACATGTTCTCATACAGACTGGATTTCGCTGCGGAGGAGGAGTTTCTGCCCACGATAGATTTGAGCAGCGGTCTGCCGTTATCACCAGATGACCACTCGGATGGGTTCATGGTCGACAGCAAGAACATACTTGACCTGGCCGAGTTAATACGGCAATATACTCTGCTTAATCTGCCCATGAAACCATTATGTCGCTATGACTGCTCAGGAGTAAAGGAGATGAATTCAAATGGCGTTACCTAAGAAGAAGACGTCCCGATCGCGGCAGGGCAAGAGGCGTAGTCATTCCGCACTGGATTTGCCTGCTATGGACGCATGCCCTCACTGCCACAGCCCCAAGCTGTCTCACCGTGTCTGTCCCAACTGCGGCTGGTACGGTGACAGAGAGGCGATCGAGGTCAAAACCCCTAAGAAGAAGTAGGTTGCCATGGCCGCGTTATCCACGGTCGCATATGTGCTCCCCGGACAGGGTTCCCAGAGCGTCGGCATGGGATTGGACCTGTACCACCGGTATAGCTCAGCCAGGGCAGTCTTCGATGAAGCCGACGCTTCGCTGGGCTTCTCTCTCTCCCGCCTGTGCTTCGAAGGCCCCGGGGATGAGCTAACAAAGACGCACAACGTCCAGCCAGCCATTCTGGTCATGAGCATCGCATGTCTGAGAGCCCTTGAGGAGGCGGCTGAGCTGGACCTGCCCAGGCCGGCCTTCGTTGCGGGACACAGCCTGGGTGAGTACACAGCACTGGTTGTGGCAGGCGTGCTCGACCTGGCAGATGCCGTACGGCTGGTCAGGGAGAGAGGCAGGCTTATGTATGAGGCCGGGATGAAAAACCCCGGAAGCATGCTGGCCGTGATAGGACTCGGCGAAGACACCGTCAGCGAGGTATGCGCCCGGAGCCGAACCGAGATCTCTAACATCAACTGCCCCGGGCAGATCGTTCTCAGCGGATCCGCAGACGCCCTCACAGAAGCGGACAAACTGGCCAGGGCGAGCGGCGCCCGTGCTCTTATCCCTCTGAAGGTTAGCGGGGCCTTTCACTCCGTCTTGATGGAGCCGGTCATAGATGAGTTCAGCCAGATCGTCCACAGCGTCAGAATGCGCGAACCCGTCATCCCTGTTGTATCAAACGTGACCGCCAGGCCTCTGGCCGATGTCCCCTCGATAAGGGAAGAGATGGTAAGACAACTGCGCAACTGCATCCGGTGGCAGGAGTCTGTGCAATACATGATGGACAATGGCGTGACCGCCTTCTATGAGATAGGTCCCGGGAGAGTTCTCACCGGCCTGATCAGGCGGATCAACGCAGACGTCCAAACATTCAACATATCAACAGTTGAAGAAGTAGCGCAACTGGCAGGCGGTGAGGGACAGGGTGACCGATGACCACAATGAGACGGAGGGCGAGAATCGCGGCTCTCCAGACGCTCTATGAGGTCGACTGCACCGGACACCGTGCAGAGGAAGCCCTGGCCCGCTTAGCCGGAGAGGACGAACTACCTCCGCAGGCGCTCAGCTTCGCCAGAGAGATCATCGAAGGAGTTCACCGACACAGACGCGAGCTTGATGCTCTGATAAAGAGATTCGCCTCTGCCTTTCCTGCCGATCAATTATCGATCGTCGACAGGAACATCCTGCGCATGGCCATCTTCGAGATTCTGTTTCATGACAGAGCTCCGCTTGACAGAACTCCTCTAAAGGTCGCTATCAACGAGGCCGTGGAGTTGGCCAAGGAGTTCGGAGGCGATTCCTCGACGCGACTGGTCAACGGAGTACTGGGGACACTCACAGTTGAACGTGGTATGGAGCAATGACGATCGTAGCGGAAGACCGTGCCATGCGGATCGAAAGGCTGGAGTTAGGCCCTTACGCAACCAATGCCTACATTGTCACCTGCTGCAGGTCAGGAGAGAGCCTGCTGGTGGATGCCCCGGCAGAAGCTGACGTGATCATGGACAGGTTGAGGAGAACCAAACCCCGCTTCATACTGCTGACCCATAACCACATTGATCATATCGGAGCCCTCGCCGGGTTGCGCACCGGGCTCAAGGTTCCGCTGGCTGCCCACCCTGCAGATTCGGACAACCTGGAGCCTGCCCCGGAGATGTCGCTCAGTGACGGCGACACCGTTCCTCTGGGGTGTACCGAGATAACGGTGATTCATACGCCGGGACACACAACGGGCAGCCTGTGCTTCAAAGCCAATGGTTACCTCCTGTCGGGCGACACGCTTTTCCCCGGTGGACCGGGAAGTACCGGTTCTCCGGCCGCTTTCCAGCAGATAGTAAAATCGATATCCGAGAGGATACTTGTGCTGCCGGACGACACCGCGGTGTTTCCCGGTCATGGAGATAGCACCGTGATAAGACAGGAGAGAGACCAGTTCGCCGTGTTTGCCTCACGGTCCCACGGTCCTCACCTGTACGGTAGCGTGGTCTGGCTTTCAGCTTGAGGGGAGTAATGGCTGTAATCGACGACTACGTCGCGTCACGACCCAGATCGAAGCAGTTGCACGAGAGGGCACTGCAGCATTTTCCCGCCAAGGGCGTGACCCATGTCGGCCGCACATGGGAACCCTTCGGACCTTACATGACCCATGCTCAAGGCTCGCGGATCTGGGACATCGACGGACACGAGTACATAGAGTACAGGAACGGGCATGGGGCACTGATACTCGGGCACGGGCATCCCGCTATAGTAAGAGCAATACAGGAGCAGGCTGTCAGAGGAACCCTTTACAGCGCCTCACACGAAATGGAAGTCGAGTGGGCGGAGTTGATCAAGAGCATGGTGCCTGCTGCGGAAAGGATCGAGTTCTTCGCGTGTGGACAGGAGGCGAACATGATGGGGATCAGGATAGCACGCGCCTTCACCGGCAGGACAAGGATCCTCAGGTTCGAGGAGAACTTCCACGGCTGGGCCGATGAACTGGTTGCCCCGGGTGCACAGGGAGTGGTCAGCAAAGAGGTCAGGGCGATACCCATGCACGACCTCAATGTGCTGGAGGAGGAGCTGGCTACGAAGCAGTACGCACTGGTCATCACAGAGGGCGGCGGTGCTCACCTGGGCGGCCGAGTTCCCTGGCAACGGGACTTCATCCGTGCCGTGGGGCCACTGGCCGAAAAACACGGCACCGTCTGGCTTCTTGACGAGGTGGTAACCGGATTCCGCGATGGGCCGGCCGGTTGGGGAGGACTCATGGGTCTTAGGCCCGACCTTACTACGTTCGGCAAGAGCGTAGCCGGCGGAATGCCGGCCGGCGTCTTGACCGGTAGAGCGGATGTAATGTCCATGCTCGCCCCCAGGACAAAGCCCGAGAAATGGATCCCTCACTCGGGAACGTGGAATGCCATGCCTATCGTATGCGCTGCCGGCATTGCCGCCTGCAAGCTGCTGAAAGACGGTTCGATTCAGAAGCAGGTCAACGAGACGGGTGCCTACATGAGGAGGGCCGCTAACAACGCTCTGCGACGTTCCGGCTATAACTGGCGACTGTACGGGCGTTCGATAATCCACACCTACTTCGGTCCTGTTGAGTTCGACCAGCAAGACGACACCGATCCTCCCACGCGGGACGTGCAAAAGATGCTGGCCGGTGACGTCGAGAGGCAAAGGCTGGGCTTCTACCTGCTGCACCATGGCGTACACACGCACCAGGGCAGGGTACTCATACTGTCACTGGCACATACAAAACACGACATCGATAGTACGGTCGACGCCCTGATACGGGCCATACGTGATGCCATGGCTGAGGGCGCAATCGGCGAACTGCCCGCCGCAGTCTGAACCGCTTGATCGCCCTCTCACATGGCAGCCCCGATGATTATCCTACACCGGCCTTTCCCGGAATGGGATCATGGATCGAGAGCAACGTCATGTCAATGCTATATTCACCAGCATCTCAATCAGCGCAGACAGGCGAAGCTATCGTTGTTGACTGAGGTTGACTGTAGTATCATACTGGCGCCGGAACAACGCGACAGCGATACCTGGAGAGGCGACACCCTGAACCACACGATATACAGCAGCCCGGAAGAAGTGAGGGCACTTGTTCGCCGGGGTGAACTCGTACGGCCCACGGTCGGGCTGGCCCCGGACTATGCGCAGGCGAACCTGGTGATACTGCCTGAGGATCTGGCCTTCGACTTCCTGCTCTTCTGTCAACGTAACCCCCGACCCTGCCCGATCCTTGAAGTGCTGGAACCCGGGGTATACGAACCGGCTTTGACAGCGTCGGGGGCCGACCTCAGGGTAGACGTTCCCCTTTATAGAATCTACCGGCACGGGGCACTCGAGGCAGAGGAGACGGATATCACCGACTACTGGCACAACGGGCTGGTATGCTTTTTGATCGGCTGCAGCTTTACTTTTGAGTCAGCGTTAACCAGGGCAGGGATCAGATTGCGACACGCCGAGGAGGGGAAGAACGTATCCATGTACGCGACCTCCATCGAGGCTGTGCCTTCGGGCATGTTCTCCGGACCGATCGTCATGAGCATGAGACCGATCCATAAGTCAAAGGTAGTAAGGGCAGTGCAGATAACCTCACGTTTTCCGGCAGCCCATGGCGCCCCTATGCATATAGGCAACCCTGCAGGGATAGGCATCTCTGATGTAGAGAAGCCTGATTACGGCGACTACGTAGAAATCAGGAAGGACGAGGTCCCGGTGTTCTGGGCCTGCGGAGTCACACCGCAGGCGGCAGCCGTGAGATCCGGGCCGCCGCTGATGATAACCCATTCGCCAGGACATATGTTTGTCACCGACATCCTGAACGAAGAACTGGCTGCTCTGTAGCAGCGGGTCGGGGCAGGGCCGTACCGCGGGATTCGGGTGCCTGCCCTCCTGAGGAGAGGACCGATGCAGAAGACAGTAGACATCAACTGCGACATGGGAGAGGGCTATGGCCAGTACGAACTGGGGTTCGACGCAGAGATAATGCCACACATATCGTCGGCCAACATCGCCTGCGGATTCCACTCCGGCGATCCCCTGCACATGAGGCGAACGGTTCTTCTCGCCGAGGCAGCCAGCGTAGGTGTCGGGGCACATCCTGGCCTTCCCGACCTCATCGGATTCGGCAGGAGGGAGATGATGATAACCCCTGAGGAGGCCGCAGCCTACGTAACATACCAGATAGGCGCACTGCAGTCCTTCACCAGTTCGAAAAAGCTGCAGCATGTCAAGCCCCACGGGGCTCTGTACAACATGGGCATATCGAACGTTGAACTGGCCTTCGCAGTGGCTACGGCAGTGAGAAACGTAGACCCCGACTTGATACTGGTGGGGCTGACAGGCTCTTCCTGGATCAAGGCAGGACGAGAACTTGGTCTCAGAGTGGCGCGCGAGGTCTTCGCCGACCGCTCGCTGAACTCCGACGGCACCCTTGTTCCCCGCAGTCATCCCGGAGCAGTCATAGGCGATGTAGAGCAGGTTGCAGACCGGATGATGAGCATTCTGAGTGATGGCAGGGTCACGGCAATAGACGGCCAGGAGGTAGAGTTAAGGGGTGACACCATCTGCCTGCACGGTGACACTCCGGGAGCGGCGGACATGGCACGGACACTGAGGCAGAGACTGGAAGCAGCCGGCGTGACCGTAGTACCCATGGGCACCTTCTGCAGGTAGCAATCTGAGCCCAGGCCATGATCTACGAGACACCGAGGTTTCTACCGGGGGGAGATAGCGCGCTCTTCGTTGAACTCGGTGACGGCATTGACCCTGAACTGAACCGCCGTGTCAGGCAGATGCACCTTGCCATAGAGGAAGCCCGGCTAACAGGCGTTGTTGAGGTCGTTCCCTCCTATTGCTCCTTGCTCGTCTACTATGAGCCACATCGGACAAGCCCCGAAGACCTGGTCGCGGCACTGGATCTTCTCTCACGGAGGGCCGAGGAGCGGGAGTATCCCCAGCCGATGATTACCGAGGTCCCCACAGCGTACGGCGGCGAACACGGCCAGGACCTTGAGTTCGTGGCCGGACACAGCGGCCTATCCACTGAAGAGGTGGTTCATCTGCACGCAGGCAGAGACTATCTCATCTACATGCTGGGGTTCATCCCGGGGTTCCCCTACCTGGGAGGCATGTCCCCTCGCATAAGCACTCCGAGGCTGGCGACGCCGCGGGTGAAGATACCGGCCGGGTCGGTGGGCATAGCCGGAAACCAGACCGGCATATACCCCGAAGAGAGCCCGGGAGGATGGCGGCTGATCGGCAGAACCCCGCTGCAACTGTTTCACCCTGACAACAATCCACCGGCCCTCCTGCAAATGGGCGACTATATCAGATTTGTGCCGATAACCGAGAGCGAATTCAGGCTGATCGTGGAACAGCTAGAACGGGGGACACACCGACTCGAGCGGTATGCATTCACAAGAGGGACTGACAATGAAGACGATTGAGGTCATCCGGCCCGGCCTGCTAACAACCGTTCAAGATAACGGACGGTACGGTTACCAGCAATATGGGGTGCCGGTGTGCGGAGCAATGGATGGCTATGCTTTCACTGTGGCCAACCTGCTTGTGGGCAACAATGAATGGGACGCCTGCCTCGAGATTTCGTTGCTGGGACCATGCCTTAGGGTATTGGGTGACACCGTGGTCGCAGTCACCGGAGCCGACCTCAATCCGACCGTGAACGACAAACCTCTATCAATGTGGGAGGCTGCAGGAGTTCGTTGCGGGGACATCATCTCGTTTGGCGAGCCAAGGACAGGTTGCCGCGGCTATCTGGCAATAGCCGGCGGAATAGATGTCCCCCAAGTCATGGGTAGTCGGTCAACATATGTCAGGTCTCGCCTCGGCGGCCTTGACGGCCGACCGATACGCTCCGGCGATTCGCTGGACACAGGAGGATCACGCCCTATTTTGACAGCCAAACTGCCACGGCAGTACATCCCCGATCTCATGTCCGAGAACACACTCAGAGTCATCCTCGGGCCTCAACATGACCGCTTCACCGAGAAGGGGATCCACACTTTTCTCAGTTCAGAGTACACCGTTACCGCTCAAGCAGATCGCATGGGCTGTCGCCTCGAGGGCCCACCGATAGAGCATATACACGGAGCAGATATCGTGTCCGACGGCATTCCGCCGGGTGCAGTTCAGGTACCGGCAGACGGGTTGCCCATCGTCCTCCTGGCCGACCGGCAGACTACGGGCGGGTATACCAAGATAGCTACTGTGAGCACTATCGACCTGTCCAAGGTCGCACAGGCCCAGCTCGGCGATAGGGTAAGATTCCTGGAGATAACTCGCTCTGAAGCCCACCGGTTGCTGAGTGAGTATCGGGATACCATCGATGGCATCAAGCGACACATTCGGTCCAGTACACGATGAGAGAGGTGCGCCTTAGCATCCGCACACGGAGGAGGCAGCGTTATGTCAATTGAGGATATAGTTCTCAGCCATGACCGGAGGGGCATCTCAGAACTCAGGGACCGACTCCCTGTCGACTTCTGCCGCGATGCGGCCGTTCTCATTCTCGGAGCGGCGAGACAGAGTCGGAGGACAGCGATCATCACCACGGGATTCTATGTCCCTTCAGCCCGGGCTCCCGAGACCGACGGTCCGCCCGGTGCCCTTGCCTTAGGAGAATGCCTTGATCGGCTGGGCTTTGACGCAACCTATGTTACAGACGAACACACGGTGCCGCTTCTGTGCTGTGCCGCTATGCAGAAGGACAGGGTAATCGTATTCCCGATTGCCGACCGGGATAGCAGCGAGCGATTCGCAAGCCAGGTCTTAGCCGACATTCAACCCTCTCTCATCATCTCGGTAGAGAGATGCGGGCCAAACAGCAGCGGGCAATATCTGAACATGGCCGGCGAGGACATAACACCATACACCGCCAGGATCGACTGCCTCTTCATCGGCCAGAGAAACACCATCGGTATAGGCGACGGGGGCAATGAGATCGGTATGGGCAATCTGGCCGGGCACATCCCCTCGATACGCAACCTGCCACAAGACCCGGCCCTCACGCAGGTGGACAAGCTGGTGATCGCCAGCGTATCCAACTGGGGAGGATATGGACTGATAGCAGCGCTATCAAAGCTGGTAAAACACAACCTCCTGCCCTCCGTCGAGTGGGAGAAGGAGTTCATCATCGAGATGGTGCGCGAGGGCGCGGTGGACGGGATGTCAGGTCAGAGTGAACTCGCCGTGGATGGCTTCGACACCAAGCAGAATTCGTGGGCTCTCGAGCAATTGCACAGGGCTGTGGCGCGATAACATGAAGTATGAGGCCGGCACTCGGGGTACAAGACTGAAGGTATCGTCACCAGAGTATCTCGATGCGGTAGAAGGCCTCGGCCAGTTCGTAGTCTTCTCCCTCAGCCAGCATGGCGTGTCGCTCCCGCAGCCGTTGCTCCCATCCCGATGAAGGGTTGCTGCTCACCTGACTCGAATGACAGAACAAGGCCGCGATCTTCCTGTCAAAGGTGGCGGTGATATCAGTACGGTGGTTGGGTTCCTCGGCACCCCACAACAACAACTCCTTGACCTTATGAGGCTGGAGTCCCTCCTCCACCAGATCAGGATATGAGTGAAAGTCGCGGGCATAGGGGAACACAGCATCGAGTGTCACCTGGCTGGTTATTCGATGGTCGCGGTGCCAGAGCCGACGCCGGTACAGATCAGCAGTCACCACCGTCTCCGGCCTGTACCTCCTGATCAGGCGCACTATCTCCTTCCTGAACTCAGGTGTCTCCTCCAGGCCCTGGTCTGGGTGGCGCAAGAATATGACCTCCCTGACTCCGAGTACCTTCGCGGCAGCCAGTTGTTCCTGCTCCCGAATCCTGGCAAGTTCAGCCGGCTTCATGTCGGGATCGCTGCTGCCCTTGTCACCGTTGGTGCACACGACATAGATCACATCCTTCCCTTCAATTGACCAACGGGCTACTGTACCGGCAACACCGAACTCGGCATCATCCGGATGCGGTGTTATCACCATCACATGAGCGGGCTTAGTCATCAAGTCCGAGCCTTCCGAATTCGTGGCACATGGCGCCAATTGTATAGGATTGTTGGTTACTGCACAATTGAGGTTCGACAGACCGCAATCCGGCTCAGTCCGGCTTACGTCTTCGCTGAATTGCGGAGGCCGCCGGGCCGTACGCCGGGTCTCCCGGCACAACGAAGACGACAATCACGGCAACTGTATAGAGTGGTTACCCAGTATCGGCCGACACTCCCTGATAAAAGCTTCAGCGGTGTTAGACCAACTGAAGCCGCTAACCGATGCCCGCACCGACGAGGCAGACCTCGTGCTAGAGCCCTGTTCTGCAAGCAGCAAGGCGATCTTCTCGGCAAGGCGGCGGGGAGCGTTGTCCTTTACCACATATCCTGTCTCTCCCTGTCTGATAACACTCCTGTGGTTGCCTACATCAGTGGCTACCACCGGTGTGCCACAGGCCAGTGACTCCAGGGCTACCAACCCAAAGCTCTCGTAATAGGAGGGGACCACACAGACATCGGCTGCATTGTAGTAGTAGATCAACTGATCATGTTTTACGGGCCCCGCAAACACCACTGAATCGTCCACATCAAGGGTGCGGGCAAGCCTACGAAGCTGCTCCACTTCATGCCGGCTATCTTCACCACCCCCTATCACGATCAGCCTGAATCCTATATCACGTATGTAGGGCAGGGCCTTTATCAGCTTGTCCACACCTTTGAGTGGATCGATCCTGCCAACACACAGAACAATCCTGTCATGATCAATGTCCAGATGTCGCCTTGCCTGTGCCTTATCCAGCATCCTGAACTGCTCCAGGTTCACCCCGCAGGGAATGACACTGATCTTCTCCGGCGCTGCACAGTAGTACTTGGTGATCGCCTTCCTCTCCTGCTGCGTTGAAGCAATGATCTGATGACATCCCTGCACCAGACTCCGCTCCGTCCGGACGCGAAGCTCCGGTTCATCATCCGCTTCCACCAAATGGGCCTCTGCCTTAACCGCGTTCTTCACAGCACCCAAAGTATGAAACATAATGATGTGAGGAACGCGCCACCATTCTTGAAGGGAAAGCCCCGCCACCCCCGAGAGCCAGTAGTGACTGAATACCAGATCGTACCGCAGATCGTGCTGCTTCCTGAACTCCTCCACATTCGCAGCAAAGTCGGGAAGATGTGAGTAGAGGGCGAGCTTTTCCATCTCCTCGTTCGCTCCGGCGGT
>JAWOGR010000167.1:0-2519 GCA_046496625.1 Dehalococcoidia bacterium
GTTGTAGGCAGCCCACCGGGGAAGCCCACGTTTCTCATGACCCGCGGGTCGGTCCACAGGGCGTAAAAGAGGTCGATATCATCTTCTGTTGCGGTCCTGATCAGCAGCCGCTCCGTCTCGAATACCACCCTGTGTCCTGCTGACATGATCGATCTCCCCCCCTGGTAGCAAGAGGCCTAAAACCCTATGCCTCTCCATGGTCGGTTATGTCCCACTCACCCCAGCGCCGCACGATCCGGTCTTCCCTCACCTCTATGATCTCGACTCCTGTGATGTGTGTTGCCTTGTTCGTGGGGCCAATGCCCAGGTAGCGGCTCTTGTTGACGCCTGTGGCCGACCAGCGGATGGCTAGCCTATGCCTCTGCGTGTCAATAACAAGATCCTCAACACGGGTCTCTATGTCGGGGAACGCACTTATCAGATCCTGCAGGCCCTGAGCGAAACCGTCCCTTGTATTCGGGCGCCCTGCCGATGATGCGTCCTCGAAATCGTCCGCATGCAGTGCATAGAAGAGTGCCCAGTCCACAGGGGCAGTCCAGAGCGAAATCCACTTCTGGGCGATCAGGGCCATGGCTTCGCGGCCACTCATGGGAATCTAGTTCCTGCGCACATCGTTCTGTCCAGATCCAAATATACTGCAGTCCCAGACAAGAGCATCATCAGTTCCGTGTGTTGACTCTGCCAGTAGCACGCCGTCTCCACTCACGACCAATGCGCCACCGAAGGATGGGGCGTCGACATTCTTCTCAAGGGCATTCACTATCAAGGTAGGCACACCGACAGCCCTGACGGCATCCAGATATGCCTGTCGTTCTTCGGTGATCCAGCGATCAATGTCAGGTGAGCGGCCGTCGAAACTCCGGGCCATAGGAACGATCAGCCAGTTGAGAGAAGCGTCCAGCTTCTGTACCGTTTCACCATCGAACAGGTCGCCGCAGATCAGGATTCCGAGCCTTCCCAGTTCGGTATCGGCGCTATCCGGGGTGTCCCCGATGATGAAAGGCGGCTTCTCCTTTATCTTGCGATGCCTGAGGATTATTCTACCAGTCTTGTCAACCAGTAACGCTGAGTTGTATACGCCCGACTCAGTATGCTCTAGCAGCCCGAAGCATATATGTGCTTGGTGTTTTCGGGCAAGCCGGCCGATTCGTTCGGTGGTGGGCCCGGGTATGCTCTCGGCAAACCGCGCAAAGTCGTCTTCACTGTAGAGGTAGCCGGTTAAACTACACTCGGGCAGGCAGATCAGGTCGGATCGGTGGGCTGCTACTTGATCAAGGCGACTCGCCAGGCGTTCGTAGTTGGCCGTTGGATCACGGGGTTCGATTTTGAGCGGGATAAGACAGACGCGCATAGTGGTACACCCTGTTCTTGATTACGTTGGTGCGCCCGGCATCGCTTTACATGTTCGCTGATGTCGCCAGACAGAACGCCATCCTCGTGACGGCATCAGCGTCTCTTGCGCGCTTAACGTAGTTTCTTGCCGAATATCTTCCACTCGTGTCCCAGTCGGAAGCCGAGGTATCTGGTGAGCTCGACGGCTGCGGGGTTTCCTTCCCATGTGTAGAGGCAGGCGCTATGCATGCCGTGTTGACGGAGTACGGTCATGGCTCTGGCGGTTAGGGCCTTGCTCAGACCCTTGCCTCTGTGGGCGGGCAATGTGGCTGCCGGGCCGAGGTAGCCCCGCCTATCACCACAGTGCTCGTTATACTCCCGGTCTGAGCTACCCCTGACCATCGCGACCAACTCGTTTTCGCACTCTGCCACCTGGACCCATTCTACCCGGAAGTCGGGGTCATCTGCCTGCCACTTGGCGAGCACACCGGGCCTCAGTCGCTCGCTATTATAGGCGGCATTGGCCAGCTTGATAAGTGGATCCTCCTCGTCCGGCCTGAGGCTGCGTACTGTGTACCCTTCTGCTAATCGAAGCGCCGGCAGGGGCTTGTCCAGGTCGGCGACCATCTGGTACAGGCTGCTCTGGATTCGGTAGCCTCTGGCGCCGAAGAAGCCGATTCTCTCCTCATCTTCCGGGTCGATTGAGGTGGTGATGTGCCCCGTCTTGTTACTTGGTTCGATGGCAGCGAGCAAGAAGCCCTCGATCTCCACCCAGTCCGTGCCCGGCCGGGCACAGGTAGTGACGGTCTCTCCGTACCAGTCCTGGCGCAGGTAGGCCAGCCCGACGGTCCGGCCCTGCTCATCGATGGCGAGCAGCACGGTGCTTGCCGGTCTGAGTTCGGCCTGTAGATTCTCTGCGGTGTACGGTATGAACTCATACTCCTGCTTATAGGCTTCGTTTACAATCTCCGCCAGTTCCGAGATGTCGGTCTCACGATACGGTCGCATCTTCATATCTTTCACCTCGGGCATGTGATCCGAACGACTGAGAAAGGTTCTTCACCTGCTCTCAGGATGCCCTTCTCATGCCCACCTAGTCGAATGCCTTGTGCAGGATTATGAACTCGTGGTTCACTCGGAAACCGAGACTCATGGCGACCGCCAGGGCCGAGGGGTTCTTGTCCCAG
>JAWOGR010000018.1:0-4161 GCA_046496625.1 Dehalococcoidia bacterium
AAGCTCTGAGGAGATGCGTTATGCCTGAGGAAATCACAAGCAGCGTAGGATCTATTGAGGCCGAAGCCGAGAAGATACTCGAAGAGGCCAGGAACAAAGCCAGGGATATCATCCTCGAAGCAAGAGAGGAAGCAAAGAAGATACTGTCATCTGATATGCCACTGAACGAGGCAAAGGACGAATGCGTCAAGATCGTGAATGATGCCAGAGCCGAGGCTGACAGAAGGGTCGAAGACGCTGAGCAGAAGGCTGCTGAGATCCGCAAGAACGCCGACAGGAAGGCTAGAGAGATCATGGAGCTCGTGGTGAACACCGTCGCGGGCAGAAGCTAAAATGGCACCTCTGTTTGTCAATACACCCGACGACATGACCAGAGTCAGGGTATTGACGACCAAGGACCGCTCCACACAGACCCTCAAGACCCTGCATGCCGCCGGTGTGCTGCATGTTGAGAAGAGCGACGAACTGAAGCCCGTTGCCAGAGAAGCGATCGAGCGCGAGAAGAAGGAGGTCAACGAGCTTCTGACTGCCCTTGATAGTGCACTGGCGTACATACCGCAAGAAGAGCATGTCGCCCTTGCGGAGGACGTTGAGGTTATCTACGTTAGACCTCTGGCGGAGATCGACAGCGAAGTCAGATCGCTGTGCACCAGGCTCAGCAACATGCATCAGAGAGTTACCGCTCTTGAGGACGAAGTTGCAGAGCTTACAGAGATAACCACTCGTCTCGGATCTCTTGACCGGCAGGCCGAGATCAAGTTGACGGACCTGAGTTTCTCCGGGCGTTATCTTTTCTCCCGGGTCTTCGTCCTGCCCAACCAGGCCTATCAGGCCGTCCACAGCCAGATCGAGGAACACCTTCTCGACAGTGTGACAGCATCGGCGGAAGACGAAACCACCGTCTACATGATCGCCAGGTCTCAAGACCGGTCCATGATAGAGTCAGCGGTCAAGAACGCCGGCGGCAGGGTCCTGGAAATACCTGAAGAGGATGTCCCGGTGCGGGACTTCCTGCATACCGCCGGCGGCAAGATACACAGTCTCCAGGAGGAGATGACAAAGCTCAACGCAGAGATCGAGGAGAAGACCAGGGAGAACTCACAACAGCTCATCCTCTTCCGTGAGGCTCTGTCGGCAGAAGCCGAGAGGCTGGCCGTCCTGGAAAAGGCTTCTGAGGCCAACTACGTCACTATGGTCGAGGGGTGGATTCCGAAGGGCAACGTTGAAGAGACAGTTTCCCAGCTGAAGGAGAAGGTGGAGTTCGTGCATGTTGACACGAGGGATCCGGACGAAGCCGAAGAACCTCCTACCAGGCTGCGGAATGCCGCAGGGGTCAAACCGTTCGAAGTCGTCGTCAATCTGTTCGGTACCCCGAAGTACAGAGAGTGGGACCCCACTCCCATCACAGCCTACTCATTCGCCGCGTTCTTCGGGCTCATGCTCTGCGACGTCGGCTACGCAATCGGCATCATACTCGCTGCCAGGTTTCTGATTCGCAGGTTCGTCGATGACCCCTATACCGAAGGTTACAGGTTGTTCCAGAGGGTGCTCTATATCAGCGGCGGAGTGGCCCTGGTCTTGGGACTACTCACCGGGAGCTATCTCGGAGATATCTACCACTTGCTCTTCGGAGTGGAAACCGCCGCTTTCTTCGTGGGTCCCATTAGAGACATCCTGACCGATCCGATCTCATTTATAATCCTCTCTATCATGTTGGGGTTGATCCATGTGAACACGGCCCATCTGATGGGGTTGATCGTCGGGGCGAAGACGAGAGACAAGGGCACAGTGATCAACAAGGTCGCCCTTTTCGCGCTTCAGATCTGCGGCATCCCCATCATATTGCTGTGGTTGTTTAACATCACGCTTCCTGTGCCTCCGATTCTATACGACATCTTCTTATACGGTGTAGGAGCAAGTGTGATTGCCATCATTGTTTCATCGTTGATGCAGAGGGGCGGTCTGGGAGGTATCTTCTGGATATTCGATCTTACCGGTCTTCTCGGCGACGTCATGTCGTATGCCAGGCTTGCCGGGGTTGGACTGGCCACCTTCTACCTGGCATCCAGCTTCAACATGCTCGCTCAGCTGTTCTCGGGGATGATACCCGGAGTGATAGGGGTCATCGTCGGTGTCATCATAGCGATTGCCGTCCTTATCCTGGGGCACCTTATCAACCTGGCTCTGAGCGGCATCGGCTGCTTCGTACACTCCCTCAGGCTTTGCTTCGTCGAGTTTCTGTCGAAGTTCTATGAAGGCGGCGGCGAAGAATACAGTCCGTTCCGGTTGAAGACACGACCGGTGCTAACGAAATGAAAGGTTTAGAACAGGAGGTATTGAAAGATGATTGATCCAGGTGCATTGGCTAGCATAGGTGGCGCGGTGGCATTGATCGCCGGTCTCATCGGTTCAGCCATAGGTATTGCCACGGCTGCATCAGGCGGGTTGGCTACATTGGCCGAGGACCCGCGGCAGTTCAGGAACGTGCTCATACTCGCATCATTGCCCATGACACAGTCCTTCTACGGGCTGATAGTCATGATCCTGGTGATAACAAGTGTGCTGCCCAACATGCCTGCCGAGGGTAGTGCCGGCGCGGTTGCCCTCGGTGTCAGCCTCATATCCGCCTTTGCCTTCGGGTTCTCTGCTGTATACCAGGGTACGGTCTGTGCCTCGGGTATCGCCATGCTGCCCAAGACCGGGGGTAAGATACTTACCAGCTCCATGATGCTTGCGGTGTTCGTCGAGTTGATAGCCGTTCTCGCGCTGGTCTTCACGATAATGGCCTTCACCCTGCTCGGCCTCATGGGAGGATAGAGGTGCTTAATGGGAATGGATAAGATAAAGGACGCCATAATCTCCAAGGTCGAGTCAGAGGCCAGGGACATAACCGACGAGGCCAGGGAGAAGGCACAGGAGGAAATAGAGAAGGCCAGGAGACAACGGCAGGCCAGATTCGAGGAGGAGCGTGCCAGGATCATAGCAGACGTGAAGGAGGAGGCCGCCAGGACCCTGGCTCAATCTTCCATCAAGGCACGCCAGAAGCTGTCGAGCACGAAGGCTGACATAATCGCTGAGATAGTCGACGGAGCCCGTAGCGAACTGTCCAGGATTTCAGGCGATGAGAAACATCTGCCGGGCTTGATCAAGGAAGCCACCGAGGGGCTCGGCGGAGCCAGGGGCAGACTCTACGTCGCGTCCAGGGATGTTGCTACCGTCAAGAATCTCCTGAGAGACCACAGTGACCTGTCAGACAGGATAATTGAGATCAAGGAAACGGATTGCCTTGGAGGAGTGATAGCTGAGGATAGCGAAGGAAAGCTCAGGATAGACAACACCTACGAGACCAGGCTAGAGATGCTCCTCCCAAGACTGCTGCCGGAGATCAACAGGCAACTCTTCGAGCCATCGTAAAGGAATACCGTGCCCAGTGTAAAGTACGCGTTCATATCGGCATATCTGAAGGGCCAGGAGGCCAGACTGGTCACCTCGGCACACATAGATAGCCTGCAGGGCGCGGACACAGTACAGGATGCCCTGGCAACCGTAAGAGAAACCGACGTAGGAAGGTATCTCGAGGACCTGCCCGTCAGGAGCTTCGACTATCTGGACGAGTCCCTGTGGAGGTACCTGGCTCAGAGCTTTGCCTACATCGAGTGGCTCAGGCTCACGCCACGGGACGTGCTGAAGATTCTGAGGGCTTATGTCGTCAAGTATGATGTACTCAACATCAAGGCTGCCCTGGAGGGCATCTCCGCCGGCACGAAAGCCCCGATGCTACCGATCGGCGTCGTCCACGACAACGGCTATCTCGATGAACTCTCTGATGCTCAGGACGTTGATGAGATCGCCAGGGTGCTGGTGAAATGTGGGCTCGAGGACTATGTACCAGCCCTGGATCAGTACAATCCGGACCAGCCACCGAAATCGAAACTCCTCGTCCAGGCAGGGCTACAGAGTCGATACTACTCTAACCTTCTGAACACGGCCGGTACTGTGAAGGACGGCCCCCTGCTTGTTCAGGCATTCGGGATGATCATAGATCTGGCGAATCTTCAGATCGCCTGGAGAGCTGTGATATCCGGTCTTGAAAACCATGCCGCCGAGCTGGCTTTCGCCGGCGGGTATCAGATTACAGACAAGTCTGTCCGGGAACTGCTG
>JAWOGR010000114.1:0-3799 GCA_046496625.1 Dehalococcoidia bacterium
TCGCTGAGAGTCAGAATCGATATGAGGGAGTCCGTCCTGGACATAGAACCTCAAGGGGTTATCACCAAGGATAATGTGGGTGTAACAGTAGATGCCGTGGTCTACTACTACGTGACGGATGCCAAGGCTGTCCAGTATGAGGTCGCTAACTTCTTCGTCGCCGTGAGCAAGCTGGCACAGACGAACTTGCGGAACCTGGTCGGTGACATGGCACTTGATGAAACGCTGGCATCGCGAGAACGAATCAACACCGCTCTGAGGGAAACCCTCGATGAAGCTACTGATAAGTGGGGAGTAAAGGTAACCAGGGTAGAGGTCAAGGAGATCCTGCCGCCCAAGGATATCACCGACTCCATGAGCAAGCAGATGAAGGCGGAGTGTGAGAAGCGTGCAACCATTCTCGAAGCAGAGGGATACAGGCAACGACAGATACTTATGGCTGAGGGTGATAAGCAGAATGCCATCCTGGTAGCAGAGGGCGACAGGCAGGCGGCCATATTGAGGGCAGAGGGAGAAGCCAAGGCGATCGAGAACGTATCGAAGGCAGCCGACGAGTTCTTTGTAGGAAACGCACACCTGCTGAAACAACTTCAGGTTACTCAGGCATCTCTGGAGGACAATACCAAGCTCGTCATTTCCGACCAATCGAGACTGATAAACGTTCTCGGGCTGGCCGAGGCGCTGGCCGGAACAAAGCCCAAACCTGGGACCCGGACAGAATAGTCACAGGCTCTCTGACCCGGCCGGAGTATTCAGGAAGCCGATGAGCGGGTGTGTCCGGCGCAGTCAGGAGATGAACTAAGGGCACGTCTTGGAAGGAGTGAAGGATGAATCTCAGTGACTATTTCGACCAGAACAAGGGCCGCGGCATCCTGGCGACGTCCGACTCTGCCGGCAAGGTGACTGCGGCCTTGTATGGCCGGCCGCACTTCACGGATGAGACAACAGCGGCATTCATAATGGCCGAGCGGTTGACCCATCAGAACCTGCAGTCCAATCCCTGGGCGGTCTACCTCTTCATGGAGGCAGGTGAGGGCTATACGGGTAAGAGACTGTATCTTAAGAAGATCAGAGAGGAAGAGAGTGAGGCGCTGATACGGGATATCTCCGGCAGGTATGGCTACTCACACTACGGACGCTACGGGCGTTACGTGGTTTTCTTCAACGTGGAGAAGGTGCTGCCTCTGGTAGGAGATGGCACATAGATAGGGTTCATCAGCATCCGGAGGTTGTCACTCGTGTTCCTTTGGGACCGCGCAGATCATGACCATGTCCCTGTCTGAAGAGCGGTTCTTATACTGGTGTTTCTCTCCGGGTAGTACTAGGGCGAAGTCACCCTCCCTCAACTCATGTTCGCGGTCGTCGGCGACCAGCATACCTTCACCGCTTATCACATAATTCATGTGTTCGTAGTCATGCCGGTGGAATGGGGTGTGTCCCTCCGGCTCGATTGTGAATACTCGGAACGAGAACACGGGAGCTCCGTCTCTTCCGGATAAGGGGACCTGCTTGTAGACACCCTCGGCACCTTCCATCCGGGGGATGGTTCTCTCGATCTGGGCCAGTCTGGTTATATGCATTTAGACCTCCTTGAACGTATCGAAGTAGCCTTTGAAGGTTGATTATAGCTGCGATTCACCCGATCGACAAAGTGAACCCGGGAGTCTGGGAGGAGAACATGAGCGTCTGTATCAGGTTCGTCATATTGAATACAGCCGGGGATTGAGTGACGACCGGCCTGCCTGCGGGGGGGAGGTCGGGCTGCAGAAGTCTGCCGGCTCAGCGGCCTGCCGAGATGAAGAGCGTGATGGCCCCCGCTGTGAGTGCTATGGCTACTATCAACTGCACAATGAACCCGGTTCCGCCAAAGAACACCGCTGCGAAAGGGCTGCAGCTTATGAAGAGGACGCCGAGGACCAGCAGGATTATGCCGAAGAAGACCTTCAGAAAAGTGATCATAATACATCAATCTAGCACTGCAGCGGGGAGCACGTCAACAGATGGGCTCTTGCTCCGGGACAAGTTTGCGGGACACCGGCAGGGTCTGCCGGATCGGTGTTCTGAGAAGAGAGCAGTCAGTGATCGGCCAGTGCCCGCAATTCTCGGGTGATCCGCTTGCCCCTCATCGGTGCGCCGTGGCCGGGTGCCAGCACACGCGGTTCCAGTCTGGCCAGAACAGCCATAGATTGTTTCGAGGCCGGCCTATTCCATGTCGAGTACCACGGCGGCCCGGAGATCATCTGCCTGCTCCGCCGCGATACCCATGAAAGGAATCCCGGGAGCGAGTTCAGGTCAACGGTCAATACGGCATCTCCCGTGATCAACACCCGGTCCCTGGTTCGGAAGAGAGCAACATGCCCCGGCGTGTGACCCCGCGTGTGAATGCACTCCCAGTCCGGCAGCCCTGGAACGCCACTACCTGGATCAAAAGCCTGCACAACCTGCTTGAGACCGGACTTCGACAGCATCGACTCAACCCGCCCTCGCGGCAACAGGCGTAGCAGCGGGAGGATGATCCAGCGGTCGAGTGGATTGGCATACTGCTCAACAGTTGCCAGATCCCCGATGGCAGCGAGGGGCAATTCGTCCGGATGCACATAGACCGGACAATTCCAGATACGTGATAACTCGAGGGCCGATCCTGCATGGTCGGGGTGGTCGTGGGTGAGCAGGATGGCAGCCGGCCGCGTATCTGGTCCGAACAACGACTCTGCGGTCCTCTTAATCGACGTGGCGCATCCCGCTGAAGCAGCATCGATCAAGACCCACGACGCTCCGGACCGGACGAAGTACACGTTAGACCGGTTGATACCCTTTCCTGCCTCCCTGAAGTAGACTCCCGGGGCGATCTCCCGGCACAGACCGATCCCGGTTCCCCTGGGCGTCGTGCTCACATTGCTCACTGACCTTCGTCTCACTCCACTGGCCAGTGTACTCCAGAATCAGCAGCGGCTCAAGGGAGCGCGGCGCCGCACAGGCGGACCTGGATGGCACAGCAGTCACGATAGCCGGGTGCTTCTGCGAAGCGGCAGATACCTGGGCCCGCAAAGTGTATGGTGTCCCGCGATCAGATTCACCGCGTCCGGCTGGATAGCCCGACGGTTTGACACTCCGGAGCTAACGACGCTAGAATCGCTGTTCACCGAAGGACCTTTGCCGACGAGTCCCGGTATCCCCGGACGAATTGCCATGGACAGACCGAACGTGATCCTGTGTGTATCAGCCTCCATTGACGGGCGCATCTCGCTCGGACCGAACAGGACCTTGATGGATCTCGACGAGCGGGACGGCGTGTTGGGTACGCGGGAAGAGTGGGAAGAGTTCTACGCCGGTTTCGAGGCACGGTATCGACCCGATGTCTACATGGAGGGCAGCAACATGATAGTCAAGGAGGGTTCTCAGCTGCGGGAGCTCGAGCCTTGTGACGGTGATCCGCAGGAACTGTACGAGGACTATCTACCCCGGGAGGTGGTCGAGCGGTCGGGCAGGAAGGGCTGGCTGGCGGCGGTGGATGGCAGGGGCAGGTTGAGGAGCGGATACACCGGAGAGAAAGACAGGCCCATACTGCACCTCGTGGCCCGCGGTGTACCCGCGCCGTACCTCTGGTTCCTGCGCAGGACCGGTATCCCGTACCTGCTTGCCGGCGGGGAGAGGGTGGACCTGGCACTGGCTCTCAAGAAGATGAAAGACAAACTGGGAGTGAAGACGGTCCTCACAAGTTCGGGAGGCAGACTCGCCGGCGCACTGCTCAAGCTCGGCCTGCTGGACGAGGTCCACATACGCTTCAATCCGGTGGTCA
>JAWOGR010000051.1:0-5735 GCA_046496625.1 Dehalococcoidia bacterium
CCCTTTCGGGCGGAGTCCGCCAAATGCGTAACCGGGATTTGAGGAGCCTGGAACTGCGTTTCGCCAGTCTCGGGGTCGCGCTGGTAGAACTTAACCTGAGGATTCTCAACCGGGTTCTCTTTCTTGTCCTCGTATTCCACCCATATGTGCATCGGGGACATGTTGACCAGATAAGGTATTCCTCTGGCCTCAAAGACCGAAGCCAGTACAAGAGCCCGGGCCTTACAGTCGCCCCTCTCTTGCTCGAGTACTTGCTCGATACTGGGGAAATACCATGGCATGCCGTAGACGTCCCAGTCATAGAAGTACGGTATTCTGGCCAGCACGGCACTTTCGATAGCCGCCGGTTCCGACGGGAGATCGGCCAACATGAACTCGACAGCGCCCGGGTCAATACCGAGGTTGGCCGACCTGTGGATGCTTATGAAGAAGTTCAAGGGATTGGGGTACAGGACAAACACAATCCAGAGTATCACGAACAGCGGGAAATAGCGGCGAAAGACGCTCTTTCCCGAAAACCTGCTTCCCGGTTCGCGATTATCCTGCACTTCTCTCCTTCAGCTCGGTGTCGATCATGTGTCCAGTGTGAATCTCGGCAACCAGGGCGATGCCCCATAGAGTTACAGAGACCTCCTCTCTCGCTCTATCCGCCGTAGCGTCCTATCATCGAGACCGAAGTGGTGGGCCAATTCGTGGAGTACTACCTCCCCTACCAGAGCCTCAACACCACTCTCTGATCTGCATCGTGCCTCAATCGCTTTTTGGAAGATGCTTATCTTGTCAGGGAGAACCAGACCGTAACTCCTTCCCCGCTTGGTCCGTGGCACCCCCTCATAGAGTCCCAACAGCTGAGCGCGACTGGCAAGCCTGGTGCGTCGGAGCTGCATATTCGTCGGCCAATCCTGTATCACGATGTCGACATTCTCCAGTTCTTGTTGAAACTCCGGCGGCAGGTGCTCTACCGCCCGCGCTACTAGTGCCTCAAATCTCTCTGTGTCCATATCCAAGAATAGAAAACCCTGCCACTGAACAGGATGTTCTGGCGTCAATCTAGCACGGATCGCTCTTGACGGACAAATGATCTACCAGTCATCACATCACCATAGGCCGGCTTTTCCGGCAAAATCTTGCAGGGTACTAGACATACCTCGGTTCACGATGTATAATGATTTTTAGCTTAGGCGCCTCTCGAGGCGAGCCTTCTTGACGAAGGATGACAAATAGTATAGGCTGTTATTCAGGTCTGAAGAGAGGAGATGTCAGATTGCAGTGCCGTGGCATCCGGGGTGCTATCACGGTTCCATCGAATGATAAAGAGAGCATCCTAGCAGCAACCAAGGAGTTGCTTGCGGAGATGACACAGGCGAACGGGACTGAAGTTGAGGACATAGCCGCGATCTTTTTCACCACCACTCCAGATCTGAATGTTGAGTTTCCTGCGGCGGCAACGCGAGAGCTAGGGTGGCCACCCAGCCTGGCTCTGCTCTGCGGACACGAGATGAGTGTTCCTCATGACCTGCCCCAAACCGTGAGGATTCTAATGCTCATAAACACCGAAAAGGGACCGGATGAGATCGCGCACATCTACCTGGGAGAAGCGAAGAGGCTGAAGAACGAGACGTCGCTTTCAATTGGAGGCAACACATGATTGTAATCATGAGAATCGGCTGCAGCCAGGACGAGATCAGCCGGGTCACGAACAGAATCGTTGACGCCGGCCTCAGAGTATATATGCGGAACGGTGTTGAACGTACGGTTATCGGTGTCGTGGGGCAATCCTACCCCGGGCTCCGCGATGCACTGGAGTCTCTGCCGGGCGTTGATCAGGTCATGCCTGTGAGCAAACCATATCAACTTTCCAGCCGCGAGTTCCATCCCGATGACACCATAGTGAAAGTAGGCGGAGTAACGATCGGCGGCAAGGAGTTAGTTGTCATGGCAGGACCCTGCGCCGTAGAGAGCGAGGAACAACTCCTGGCCACGGCTCAGGCGGTCAAAGCAGCCGGCGCCACCGTGCTACGCGGCGGAGCCTTCAAACCACGAACCTCTCCATATGAGTTTCGGGGACTTGGAGAGAGAGGACTCAGGATACTTGCAGAGGTGGGCAACGAAGTACAAATGCCCATAGTTACAGAGGTGATGGCTCCGGACGACATTGATCTGGTAAGCCAGTACGCCGACATACTCCAGATCGGCAGCAGAAACATGCAGAACTTCGTTCTGCTCGATGAGGTAGGGAGGACAAGGAAGCCGATTCTGCTGAAACGAGGTTTGTCGTCGAACATCCAGGAATGGTTGCTGGCCGCTGAATACGTTTTGTTACAGGGGAATGAGCAGGTCATATTATGCGAACGCGGTATCAGAACGTTTGAGAACTACGCCCGCAATACCATGGACATCAACGCTATACCGATCGTCGAGAAGTTGAGCCATCTGCCGGTCATTGCCGATCCCAGCCACGCAACCGGCAAGTGGTACCTGGTACCCCCGCTGGCGCTAGCCGCAGTTGCAGCCGGCGCAGACGGACTGCTCATTGAGGTTCATCCCAATCCCGACATGGCGCTAGCCGACGGACCTCAGTCTCTTACCTTTGACAACTTCCGCCTCTTGATGTCTCAGTTGCTGCCGATAGCGGAAGCGAGAAACAGAAAGCTAGCTGTTTCGGGCGTGAGGGTCAACCCCTGACACCATGCGCATCGAACAGGACCTAGCTGTCGCAGCTCCCCAAAGAGATACGCTTCTGACCATAGGCGTCTTCGATGGCGTCCACGCCGGCCATCGGCACCTCCTGGAAACGCTGAAGCAGCGAGCCGCTGACAGGTCTTTGCTCAGCGGAGTAGTGACCTTTGACCCTCACCCTCAATCAGTCCTGCACCCGGACAATGAGTTGCCATGGCTCAGCGATGTCGAAGACAGAGTACGTTCCATTACAGAACTGGGCATAGACCTCGTTGTGGTGCTCACGTTCAGTAAGGAGGTGGCACAGCTGACCGCGCAGCAGTTCTTGGCCATGATCAAGACGCATCTCAGAATGCGCGGCATCGTTGTGGGGCCTGACTTCGCACTGGGGCAAGGGCGTGCGGGCAGCATCGACCAACTCCGCAAACTGGGCCGTCAGTCGGGATTCAGTGTGGAGGCTGTCTCCCAGTACACCGCAAACGGCGAGGCGGTGAGCAGTACCCTGATACGGCAGGCACTGGCCGAGGGCAATACAAGGAAGGTACATGCGATGATGGGACGCTACTTCCATCTCAAGGGGATAGTCATAACATCGGCCAAACGAGGACGGAAGCTGGGGTTTCCCACCGCGAACATCGACATCAGACCCCAGCAAGCGCTTCCCGGTGACGGGATTTATGCTACTATAGCCGATGTAGACGGCAGGCGATTCGCATCCGCAACTAACGTCGGAGCCCGCCCAACCTTCGGAGACATGCGGAGGACAGTGGAGGCATACCTGTTGAACTACGAAGGCGACCTGTATGGTAGAGAGTTGCGGCTGGAGTTCGTACAGAAAGTCAGAGATGAGCAGCGTTTCGCTTCTTCCGAGGAACTCAAGAGACAGATCGAAAGGGACGTTCAGGAAGTAAAGGCGATCCTGGCTGAAGATTTGAGATGACCGGGTCAAAGATCGACTACATACTGAGACGAGGCGTAGCCGAGATCATAATCGAGTCGGAGTTCAGAGAACTCCTGGCCTCGGGCAAGACCCTGACTCTGAAGCAGGGTTTCGACCCCAGCGCTCCTGACATCCACCTGGGACATGTTGTGGGCCTGCGAAAGCTGCGTCAACTCCAGGAACTGGGGCACAAGGTAACTCTCATCGTCGGTGACTGGACGGCCCGAATCGGTGACCCGAGCGGCCAGTCGGCCACCCGCCCCATGCTGTCTCCATCTCAGATAGAGAGCAATGCCCAGACGTACATGGAGCAGTTCTTCAAGGTGGTGGATAAGGACAAGACCGAGCTAAGATGGCAGACCGAGTGGTTTTCCAGCTTCACCCTCGATGAGATAATAGACCTTACGAGCAGGTTCACCGTTGCCCAACTCCTGGCCAGAGAGGACTTCAGCAATCGATACAGTTCCGGCAACCCCATATCTCTGACGGAGATGCTCTATCCTCTTCTGCAGAGCTACGATTCGGTGGCTGTCGCAGCCGATGTCGAGTTCGGAGGCACAGACCAGACTTTCAACTGCCTGCTGGGCAGAGAGATGCAGGAGAGCATGGGGCAACGTCCTCAGCAGGTCTTTCTTGTCCCGCTCCTAGTCGGCACCGACGGCAAACAGAAGATGAGCAAGAGCCTCAAAAACCACATTGGCATTGCCGAGCCTCCTGATGAAGTGTACGGCAAGGTTATGTCCATCCCCGACCATCTCATCCTGGACTATTTTCAACTGGTGACAGATGTGCCTGAAGAAGAAATCGCCGGGTTCAGGCAGCAGATGCAGGCGGCTTCGGTCAACCCCATGAACCTCAAGAAGCGACTCGCTCATGAGATTGTGCAGCAGTTCCATGACAAGAAAGAGGCAGATGAGGCCGAGGAGCGTTTTGCCCAAACCTTCCAGAAGAGGCAGCTACCGGAAGAAACACACACAATAGAGTTGAGTAATGTCTCAGGCACCTCCCCCCGCACAGGCCTGACGGTTGGGGCTCAGTGGAGCATGATAGACTTGATGGTTGAGAACGACCTGGCCAAGAGCCGATCAGAGGCAGCCCGGCTGCTGGCTCAGGGCGCCGTAGAGATCAATGGGAGAAGAGTCACCGACAGTCTTGTGACTCTGACTGATGGAGCTGTGATCAGAGTGGGCAAACGCCGCTTCCTGAAGGTCTCCATAGCACAAGAATGAAGAGGAGAGCCGTCGGTATCTGACGGCTGAAGGAGGTAGACATGCAGCTACGTATTCCGGGACCAACACCCTGTCCTCCCCAGATCCTTCAGGCGATGGGGGGACAGATGATGAACCATCGAGGACCAGAATTCGCCGAATTCCTCAGTTCAATCACTGACAGGCTGAAGCAGGTCTTTCAGACCAGGAGTGATGTGTTCCTCCTCACCGCTTCGGGCACGGGCGGCATGGAGTCAGCGATCGTCAACACCCTATCGCCCGGCGACAAGGTCCTGTCTGTTTCCAATGGATTCTTCGGGGACCGATTTGGCGACATCGCCGTAGCCTACGGCGCTGATGTTATCCGCCTGGGCTTTGAATGGGGGAAGCCTGTGGATCCCGATGCAGTAGACGGAGCACTGAGGGCAAACAAAGGCATCAGGGCAACACTGGTAGTTCACAATGAGACTTCCACAGGGGTAACCAATGACTTGGGCCGGATAAGCACTTCAGTCAAGGCATCCGGCAGTCTTCTTCTGGTTGACGCTATCTCAAGTCTGGGATGCATCAACGTACCTGTCGATAGCTGGCGTTGTGACGTAGTTGTTACCGGTTCTCAGAAGGGATGGATGGTTCCCCCGGGACTGGCCATGGTCAGTGTAAGCGAAGAAGCATGGAAGGCTCATGCACGGGCCAAAATGCCGCGATGCTACTGGGATTTCTCTCTAATCCGGGATGCTCTCCAAAAAGGACAGACGCCCTGGACACCAGCTATCTCGGTCTGCTATGCCCTGTTTGTGGCCCTGTCCCCGGTTGCCGGCTATAGCAACGGATTTGCCGTCTTTACCATCCTCACAGTCATCGCCCTGGGGCTTTTGTACGTGCTTTACCGGTATCCCCCGGCTGAG
>JAWOGR010000097.1:0-12203 GCA_046496625.1 Dehalococcoidia bacterium
ATCGTCCGGCGGCTATTGAGACAGCCTGTGCCGGTCATAGCTCTTCTTTCCTCGTCTTTGCCTGCCGCTTTTCCGGGCATTCGCCCGCGGCAGATGGCTTCTGCTCTCAAGAAACTGGGGTTTGGCGAAGTAATGGAAGCGGCTTTTGGTGCCGAACTAGTCTGCCGTGAGTACGAGAAGCTGTTCAGGGAGAGTGAAGGCAAGCCCATCCTGTCGTCTACTTGCCCGGCCATGGTTTCCTTCATCGAGAAGTTCTATCCTGAACTCATCGACAACCTGGCGCCATTGGTGTCACCTGCGATTGCTATGGGGCGGGTTATAAAGTGGCAGTACAATCCCGAAGCCAGGGTCGTCTTCATCGGCCCGTGCATTGCCAAGAAGAGCGAGAGGGCAGACAAGATGGTCGGAGAGGTGATCGACGCGGTTCTAACGTTTCCCGAGTTGAGCGATATGCTGAAAGAGAAGGGGATTGACCCTGTCATGGAGGAGGACGGCGAGATCTCGGGTCCCAGGCCCGGCCTGGGTCGCCTGTGGCCCGTGCCGGGAGGCCTGCTCAAGGTTGCAGGTATCTCGACGGACATTCTGTCGAGCGACATCGTTGTCGCCGAGGGCATCGATAGAGCCATCGGATGCCTCCGGGAGTTTGTGGAGGGCAGGGCCAGAACGAAGTTCCTGGACCTCTTCTTCTGTCAGGGTTGCATAGATGGGCCCGCGATAGACAACGACCTCAGTCTTTTTGAGCGGAGAAGGCTGATCGTCGACTATACCGCTGAGGAGACGGACCACGGTCGGACGGAGAGCGACGTCGAGAAGTATTCCGGCATCGACCTGAGTCGTAAGTTCACCGACCGGCACACCGTGTTGCCCGTGCCCGATGAGAAGGACATCAACAGAGTCCTCAGTCAGATCAACAAGCTGAGGGACGATGATCAGCTCAACTGCGGTGCCTGCGGTTATACATCTTGCCGGGAACTGGCGACTGCTGTCTGTCAGGGGGTGGCTGAGACCGAGATGTGCTGGCCTCATCTGGTCGACAGGCTCCAGGGTACTCAGGACGAGTTGATAAGGATCGAGAAGATGACCTCGCTGGGACAGATGGCAGCGTCGATTGCCCACGAGATCAACAATCCTCTGGCCGGTGTTCTGGTGTACACGAAGTTGCTGGCCAAGAAGGTGAGCGGCGGCACCTTCAAGCAGGAGGAAGCTCTTGACCAGCTATCGAAGATGGAGTCAGAGGTCAGCCGTTGCTCGAGGATCATCCGCAACCTCCTGGATTTCGCCCGGCAGACGGAGCCCATGCTGAGGCATGTGGACGTAAACCAGGTTCTGGAACAGGTGCTGTCGATGGTGGGACACCAGGCCCAGTTGCAGAATGTCGAGGTTGTAAGGGAGTTCACATCCCCTATGCCCAAGGTCATGGCCGACTTCGACCAGCTTCAACAGGTATTCACCAACCTCATGCTGAATGCCATCCAGGCCATGTCGGAAGGAGGAACGCTGACTCTGCGCACATCGGCGGAGAACGACAAAGTGAGGGTGGATGTTGAGGATAAAGGCTGTGGCATACCGAAGGAGCATCTGAACAAGCTCGGCACGCCTTTCTTCACGACAAAGGAGAAGGGCAAAGGCGTGGGGCTGGGGGTAGCTGTTGTCTACGGAATCATCGAGAGGCACAACGGCAAGGTCACCGTGCAGAGCGAAGTAGGGAAGGGAACCACCTTCACAGTGTATCTGGGGATTCACAATGACGAAGAAGGTTAAGATACTCGTGGTCGACGACGAGACCATCGTTCGTGAGTCGCTGGGTGATTGGCTCAAGGAGGCCGGCTATCAGGTTCTCACTGCTGAAGACGGATATAGGGCGCTGGAGGCGGTTGAGAAGGAGAGGCCGGGAATCATGATTGCCGATCTGGTGATGCCGGGCATGGACGGCATCGAGTTGATGAGAAAGGCCAAGGCCCAGCAGCCCGGGATCGAGGTTATAATCATCACGGCTTATGCCAGCATCCCCACTGCTATAGCTGCCATGAAGGAGGGTGCATACGACTACATCGAGAAGCCCTTCAGCCCTGAAAGGGCGGAACTGCTGGTCGAGAAGCTGTCGCAGTATCGCGAACTGGTTGAGGAGAACATCGCCCTGCGCCAGAAGCTGGAGGACCAGTATCGATTCGAGAACATAATCGCCAAGAGTTCCAAAATGCAGCGGCTGATCGAGTTGATCAAGATCGTGGGCAAGAGCAACGCAACTGTACTGATTACGGGGGAGAGTGGCACAGGGAAGGAACTGGTGGCACGTGCCATCCATACTCAGAGCGATCGTCATAACAGGCCTTTCGTCGCCGTTAGCTGTGCTGCACTGCCCGAGAGCCTGCTGGAGAGCGAACTGTTCGGCCACGAGAAAGGCTCCTTCACCGGCGCCTACTCACAGAAGAAGGGCAAGTTCGAGTACGCCAATGGGGGCACTCTCTTTCTGGACGAGGTAGGCGAGATGAGTGGCAACATCCAGGTCCACCTGCTGAGAGTTCTGGAGGAGAGGGAGTTGACTCGTGTAGGCGGCAACGAGTCGATAAAGGTTGATGTAAGGATTATATCTGCGACCAACAAGGACCTGACGAAGGCTATAGAGAGGCAGGAGTTCCGAGAAGACCTCTACTACCGGCTGAATGTGGTCAACATAGAATTGCCTCCATTGCGCGAACGAAGGGAAGACATACCGCTGCTCGCCGAACATTTCCTGAACAAGTTCGCCTCGGACAACCGTAAGGCCGTGGAGGGTTTCTCCTCTGAGGCTATCGAGTTTCTTCTCGACTATGACTGGCCGGGAAACGTCCGTGAGCTTGAGAACTCGGTCGAAAGGGCGGTCATACTGGCCAAGGATAATCTCGTCGCCGCTGCCGATCTCCGTCAAAGAGGCATGGTTTCCACCGGCTCATCCAGACCGGGAAGAAACCTGAAAGAGATAGAGAGGGAGCACATACTGAATGTCCTGCGTGAAACCGGCGACAACTACAGCGAGTCGGCCAGGGTTCTGGGCATCAGCAGAATGACTCTCTACAACAAGGTTAAGGAGTACGGGATAGCTGTAAAGAAACTGAACAGTGGCTGACCATTTTCTATACATGGTCTGACGTGACGACAACTAAATAGCGTCATGGTTTCGTAAGGATCACTGCCCTGAAGCGTCAGGGCAGTTTTCTATTCCTGCGCAATATGCGCTTCTGAACAAAATATGGGTGGCCGAGCTGGCATAGGAGGTTTGGCAGGGAAATTGCAGTAACAAAGGGTGAAAGGAGGTCGAAGAATGAGCAGGCAAGCGATCTCGGACAGACAAGAAGAAGGAAAGGAGTTGAAAGAGATGAAACCAGTACTTATCGTTGAAGACGAAGCGATCATGCGCGAATCACTGAGAGACTGGCTGCAGGATGGGGGCTATGAGGTGGAAACAGCCGAGGAAGGCGAAGAGGCCCTCGAGAAGATCGGGAAGAAAGAGTTCAGCGTCGCAGTGCTTGACCTGAGGTTGCCGGGAAAGGACGGACTCCAGGTGCTTCGAGAAGCCACGAAACAGGACCCGAAGCTCAGGGGCATAATCATCACCGCTTATCCCTCGGTCGAGACAGCGGTCACAGCAATGAAGATGGGGGCGGCTGACTACATAGTTAAGCCTTTTACGCCCGACGCACTGGAGAGGGCTATCCAGGAGATCCTCGGTCCCCTGCAGGTAGAGTTGAAGCCAATCCCCGAGCCTGAGACGGTCGAAACTGAGAGCCACGTTGTTGTGGCGGAACCGAGAGCCGGCATAGCCGTTGCCGAACCGAGGCCCGAAGTAGCAGTAGAAGAACCGGAAGTGGCGGTGAAGCCAGAAGTCGGAGAGGTAGAGAAAGTTCGGAACCTGCTCTTCACGAGGTTCCATCCTCTGTGCAAGCTGTGCCACTACGCGGGCATGTCCGAGCTGTGTGTGCTGTTTGAAACCGGCACATGCGTATACCAGGATGCCATGTCCGAATCAAAGAGGCTGCAGTCATAGCTGTGTATGGTTTGCCGGTATTTCGGCTGCTCGAGTCCCTGCGACCTGCCTGAGACCGGTAAGTGCAGCTAGCTCGCAGCATTGGAAGAGTAGAGGAAGATGCAGCAGGGATGATGCAGACGTCGAGCCGATCGCTTACCCGGTTGCGTCGACCCTGCAATACCAGGGAGGGTCCGGTGGCTGGGAGGAAGCACCCGGCCCTCCCGTTCGCATATGCCGCAGATCCCCGTGTTCTAACTCCGTCACGGATCTGCCATCACTTTTGCCTTTTCTGAGACAGTTTGTTATACTTTTTCGCCGTGTCTCGGTGCACGCTAGATAGTGACTGGGGTGGCCACAGATGCTCTGATGTGGGCCACCCTTTTTTGTGGACGATTCTGAAGAGTCGAGGTGAACGATAGGTTATGGAAGTGCTGAGTCCTTACAAAGAAGCTACAGAGGTGATACTCGAGGCCGGAGGCGAGCCCCTCAAACTGTGCTATCAGTGTGGTCTGTGCACTGGTACCTGTCCCTGGAACACGGTGAGGAGTTTTCTCGTTCGCCGCATCATGCATGAGGCTCAGATCGGAGCAACCGATTTCGGCAGCGAGGATGTCTGGACATGTGTTACCTGTAAAGCCTGTGTTCAACGGTGTCCTCGCGGCGTGGAGATCATCGATGTCATCAGGGCGATACGGCGGGCTGTGGCCAGCCTGGGAATAGGAGTGGTTCCCGATGCCCTGAGGATTTCGGCTAAGAACATTGCTGGCGTGGGCAACCCCCTTGGCGAGGCACCGGAGAAGAGGAATGACTGGGCCAGGGAGCTGAAGGTGAAGGATTTCGCGCCGGGCACCGATCTGCTCTATTTTCCGTGCTGTGTTCCCTCATACGATCCTGATGTGAAGGGCGTGGCCCGATCTACGGTGGCAATCCTCGATAAGCTGGGTGTCGACTACGGGCTGATAGGCACGGGGGTGAAGTGCTGTGGAGAGGCGATCAGAAAGGCCGGGCATGAGGAGACGTTTTTGAGCCTGGCCCAGAACAATATCAGTCTCTTTTCTGAGAGCGGCGTCAAGACTGCACTTGTCTCATCACCCCACTGTTATCACACCTTCAAGACCGAGTATCCCGAACTTGGGGCGGAATTCGAGGTGACTCATGTCACGCAGTATCTGGCTTCACTCATTGAGAGAGGAGAGCTTAACCTATCCAAGAAGCTTGACAAGAAGGTGATCTACTCTGATCCGTGTTATCTGGGTAGACACAACGATATCTATGATGAGCCCAGGCAGATCCTTAGGAGCATCCCCGGGGTGGAACTGCTGGAGTTTCCTGACGCCCGCGAGGATGGTCTCTGCTGTGGTGGTGGAGGGGGCAGGATCTGGATGGAGACTCCAAAAGGGGAGAGGTTCTCCGACATCAGGACTGAGCAGGCCGCCGATCAAGGCGCTGACATAATTGCCGTAGCCTGTCCCTATTGCTTTCTTAACTACAGAGACAGCGTGCTCTCAATGGGCAAGGCGGAGGCCATACAGGTCAAGGATATTGCCGAACTGGTTGCTGAGGCGATATGATCATGGAGTAGTGAGATGGAAGATACGAGGATCGGTGTATATGTTTGCCACTGCGGTCTAAACATCGCAGGCACGGTAGATGTCGAAGAAGTTATCCAGTACATCGGAACTCTCCCCCACGTAGTAGTCTCCCGCGACTACAGATATATGTGTTCAGACCCCGGACAGGATCTCATTAAGAACGACATCAAGGAGCTCAAGCTCAACCGGGTCGTGGTAGCATCCTGCTCGCCAAGAATGCACGAGCTCACATTTCGCAAGACAGTGGAGGATGGCGGGCTGAATCCTTACCTGTACGAGCATGCCAACATCAGGGAGCAGTGTTCCTGGGTACACAGTGACAGAAGAGTGGCCACCGACAAAGCGAAGGACCTGGTCAGGGCTGCCGTTATGAGGGTCTACCATCACGAGCCCCTGGTGATCAGGGAGGTTCCGCTGAATCCCAACGTACTTGTGATCGGCGGCGGTATTGCAGGGATGCAGGCTGCCCTGGACATAGCTAACGGGCATAACAATGTATATCTGGTAGAGAGGGATCCCAGTATCGGTGGGCATATGGCACAGTTGGACAGGACGTTTCCCACTCTGGACTGTTCTGAATGTATTCTCACTCCTAAGATGTCTGACGTGGGGCACCATCCGTTTATCCAGCTTTTCACGTATAGCGAGGTGGAGGAAGTGTCTGGTTCGGTGGGCAGTTTCAAGGTGAAGATAAGAAAGAAGGCGCGATATGTGGATGTCAGCAAGTGTGTCGGATGCGGAGACTGCAGCAAGTATTGCCCGGTGAGGTATGTGCCTCAAGCAGACGGGAGAGGAAATGGATCAGAAGAGGCTTAGGCAAATCGTAGACAAATACGCAGACCAAGAAGGGGCCTTGATTCAGTTGCTGCTGGACATACAGAAGGAGTTCAACTGGGTTCCCAAGGAGGCTATCCAGCAGATAAGCGAAACACTCGACATCCCTCTTAGTCAGATATACAGGGTGGCCAGCTTCTATAATAGCGTGAGCCTGAGACCGAGAGGTAAGCATATAGTTAATGTCTGTCTGGGTACTGCCTGCCAGGTGCGGGATGGCCCGAGAGTCATGGATAGAGTGAGCGATGTTCTTGGCATAGAAGCTGGAGAGACAACTTCTGATATGAAATTCACTCTGGAAAGGGTGAACTGCCTCGGCTGCTGTGCACTGGGTCCGGTGATGGTAGTTGATGGTGAATACCATGGCAAGGTGATGCCGTCTAAAGCGGAGGAGATACTTAAAAGCTATGATTAGGGAGGAGCCATGCCAAGGGTGAAGTCACCTGCCGAGCTTGAGAAACTCAGGCAGAGGATATTATCGAAAAGGGATCCCAACAAGACTACTATTGCCATCTGCTCCGGAACCGGCTGTCATGCCTACGGCTGTGAGAAGGTCAACGCAGCCTTGGAGAAGGAGGTCAAGAAACAGGCCTCTAAGGGCGAAGTAGAGATCAGGAGAACGGGTTGTCATGGCTTCTGCGAGAAGGGCACCCTTGTTGTCCTCTATCCGGGAGAGATACTCTACGTCAATGTGCAACCCGAGGATGCTGCCGAGGTTGTTCAGAGTGCAATAGAGAACAAGATTATCGATCGTCTGCTCTATGTCGATTCTACTACCAATAAGAAGATCACACATCAGCCTGACATACCCTTTTACAAGCACCAGAATCAGCTTGTCTTCGGCAACAACAGGCATATTGATCCCAAGAACATTGATGACTATATTGCCCTCGGTGGATACGCCGCACTATCCAAAGCACTGTCTGAGATGAGTCCCGATGAGGTGATTGAAGAGGTAAAGAGGGCAGGGTTGAGAGGTCGGGGTGGAGGTGGGTTCCCGACAGGACGGAAGTGGCAGACCACACGTAATGCTGACGGCGAGCCCAAGTACGTTATAGTCAACTGTGACGAGGGAGACCCCGGCGCCTACATGGACAGGTCCATCACCGAGGGAAACCCTCACTGCGTTCTTGAGGGGTTGGCCATTGGTGCCTATGCCATAGGTTCTCACGAAGGGTTTGTCTATGTGCGTCAGGAGTATCCCCTGGCGGTTGACAACCTGATCATTGCGATTGAGCAGGCCGAGGAGCGCGGCCTTCTAGGTGAGAATATTCTCGGCTCGGGGTTCGATTTCAAGGTCAAGTTGCATCGAGGCGCAGGAGCCTTTGTCTCCGGAGAATCAAGCGCCCTGATGACGGCGATAGAAGGAATGGTGGGCGAACCCAGACCTAAATACATACATACATCGGAGAAGGGCATCTGGGACAAGCCTAGCTGTCTGAACAACGTGGAGACGTGGGCCAATGTACCGTTGATAATCAGTGGTGGAGCGATGTCTTATGCTTCGATTGGCACCGAAGGCAGCAAGGGTACCAAGATCTTCTCTCTAGTGGGCAATGTCAACAACACAGGATTGGTTGAAGTGCCCATGGGCATCACACTGCGCGATATCATCTACAAGATCGGAGGGGGTATTCCGGACGGTAAGGAGTTCAAGGCAGTCCAGACCGGCGGGCCATCAGGAGGGTGCATTCCCGAGCAATTCCTTGATTCTCGCGTTGATTATGACGAGCTTGCCAGGTTGGGCTCCATGATGGGGTCGGGTGGAATGATTGTCATGGATGAGGATACATGTATGGTTGACACCGCCAGGTATTTTCTTGAGTTCCTGGCTGACGAATCGTGCGGTAAGTGCACCCCGTGCAGAGAGGGCATCAAGCAGATGCTGCATATTCTGACAGAGATTTGTGCTGGAAGGGGTAGCGATGGTGATATTGAACTCCTCGAGGAGTTGTCTGATGTACTGCGGGACACGGCTCTCTGTGCTCTAGGAGGAACCGCTCCCAATCCCGTCCTGACCACTATCCGGTACTTCAGGGATGAGTATGAGGCACATATCAAGGAGAAGAGGTGTCCCGCTTACGTATGCAGGGAGCTGGTGTCGTACTACATTAGCCCCGAGAAGTGCAAAGCTTGCATGATCTGTCTGAGAAACTGCCCGGCAGATGCGATAAGTGGCGGCAAGGACATGATTCATGTCATTGACCAGGGTAAGTGCACCAAGTGCGGTAACTGTCTGGATCTGTGTCCGACTCGCTTCAACGCTGTGGTGAGGATCTCAGGTGAGCCTGTGCCGCCTCCGTTGTCGGAGGATGAGAGGGTGCTGGTAAGGGGGAAGAAATAGGGGGATCAAGATGCGCGAAGTAACTCTGGAGATAGACGGAAAGAAGGTAAAGGCCGAAGAAGGCACGACGATACTGGAGGCGGCCAGATGCGCCGGCATTGAGATACCCACCCTCTGTTATCACCGGGCACTTAGTCCCTATGGTGGTTGTCGGATTTGCACAGTAGAGATCTTTCGTGGGCGCCGCTCCAGGTTGGTTACCTCCTGCGTCTACCCGGTGGAGGACGGATTGGTGGTCAAGACCAAGAGCGACAACGTGATCAGAGATCGCAAAATGCTCATTGAGCTAATGCTTGCTAAAGCTCCTAAGGCCAAAGCCATCCAGGATCTCGCCCGGGAATACGGTGTTAAGGAGACGCGCTTCAAGGTAGAAGACCCGGACAACCTGTGTATTCTCTGTGGTATGTGTGCTCGGGTCTGCGAAGAGAGGATTGGAGTAAGCGCGATCAACTTTGTTGGGCGGGGAGTTAAACGTGACGTTAAGACTCCCTACCAGGGAACAGTGGACATAGACTTCGATGTCTGCATAGCTTGCGGATCATGTGCCACTGTTTGCCCTACGGGAGCAATCAAGCTCGAGGACATTACGGCGAAGAAGCCGGCTCCGATCCTATCCGAGTTCGAGATGGGTCTTGACTCAAGGGCTCCCATCTATATTCCGTTTCCACAGGCGATTCCCAACGTTGCCACGCTGGATCGTGACCAATGCGTGCATTTTGCCACCGGGAAGTGCCGTATCTGCCAGGACGTCTGTGAGGCTGGTGCGATTGACTTCGATCAGGAGGATGAAGTTATTGAGGTTGAGGTTGGGACGATAATAGTAGCCACTGGCTACGACCAGTTCGACCCCTCCGCTATGTCACAATACGGGTACAGGAAGTACCCTAATGTACTAACCGGGCTTGAGTTTGAGCGATTGACCTGTGCTGCCGGCCCTACCGAAGGCAAGATTCTGCTGAAGGATGGACGGCAGCCAGAAAGTATAGCTCTTGTGCATTGTGTAGGTAGCCGTGATCAAAACTATCATGAGTACTGCTCAAGGGTATGCTGCATGTACGCCCTGAAGTACGCCCATCTTGCCAGGGAGCTCGCGGACGCGGATGTGTACCAGTTCTATATCGACATGCGGTGTTTCGGTGAAGGCTATGAGGAGTTCTACAAACGGTGTTCGGAGGAGGGAGTCAACTTCATCCGCGGGAAGGTGGCTAAGGTTACGGAAGTAGCCATAACCGATGAGGAGAAAGGCAAGCTGATCGTAGTTAGTGAGGATACGCTTCTGGGTAAGATGGTACGTGTACCCGTGGACATGGTGGTTTTATGCTCCGCTCTTGAAGCACGCTCTGATGCGGAGGATGTCGCCAAGCTCCTTACTATCAATCGCAGGGCAGACGGCTTCTTCCTGGAGAGGCATGTCAAGCTCGATCCAGTGGCTACCCCGAGCGATGGTGTCTTTATCTGCGGGTGTTGTGAGGCCCCCAGGGATATCCCGGATACAGTGGCTCAGGCTGAAGCAACAGCAGGCAAGGCCCTGTCATTGATTAGCAAGGGAACCGTGACTTTGGAAGCTGCCATATCTACTGTCGATGAATCCATTTGCCACGGATGCGGGCGTTGTGAGGAGATCTGCACGTTTTCCGCTCCCAAGGTCGTCGAAAAGGACGGCAAGCTTGTCTCCAGCATAAATGAGGCCCTGTGCAAGGGATGCGGTTCATGTGCGGTGGTCTGCCCAACGGGCGCTGTGTCCATAAGGCATTTCACCCAGGATGAGATACTGGCTCAGGTTGCCGCTCTGACGGAGGCGAAATAGTGGCTGAATTCGAACCTCAGATCATCGCTTTCTGCTGCAACTGGTGCACCTACGCCGCTGCCGATCTGGCGGGGACAAGCCGTGTCCAGTATCCGGCGAACGTCAGGATCGTAAGGGTCATGTGCAGCGGCATGGTGAATCCCATATACGTGCTGAAGGCCTTTGAGGGCGGCGCCGACGGGGTACTCGTTGCAGGCTGTCATCTTGCCGATTGTCACTATCTAGATGGTCCCGATAAGTGCGATGACATGGTCGAGAAACTGAGGAAGATGCTCCACGTGCTGGGCCTTGAGGATAAGAGACTCAGGCGCGAGATGGTATCGACCTCTGAAGGGGTGCTCTTTGCCCGGGTGATCAGGGAGATGGTGGAGGAGCTCAAGCAGCTGGGCCCCTCGCCTTTCAAAGCCAAGATGGAGGCTCCGGCGTGAACTTAGAGGAGATCATACAGAAGACCAAGACCTACTACTGTTTGGAGTGCGGAAAGTGCACGAGCATCTGCCCTGTCTCCAGATATGACTCTGGCTTCTCTCCCAGGATGATGATCGAGCACGCCCTCCTAGGTTTTGAGGATGCCCTTGTTCACAACAACAAGCTTTTCTCATGCCTGACCTGCTACACATGCCAGCCAGAGTGCCCCAGCGATGTAGACTTCCCGGTCTTCGTGCGTGAGGCCAGGGGCATGGCGCAGGATAACGGGGAACATGGCGTCTGTGCCCACTCCGGACAAGTGCAATCTTTGGCCAGGCTCATGACAAACCCCGTCATTAAGCAGAACAGGCTGGACTGGCTGTCGAAGGAGTATCGAGTTTCGGACAAGAGCGATGTCCTATTCTGGGTGGGATGCGCGCCCTATTTCGAGCCGATATTCGAGGACCTGGAGTTCAGCGCTCTTGACATAGCCCGGGCCAGTCTCAAGACAATGAATCTGCTGGGCATCGAACCCAGGCTGCTTCCCAACGAGCGGTGCTGTGGTCATGATGCGCTCTGGACCGGCGATGTCGAGACATTCAAGAAGCTGGCCGAGCATAACGCGGCCCAGATCAAGGAGGCCGGGGTCAAGAGGATCGTCTTCTCCTGTCCCGAGGGCTATCGCACATTCAAGATGGACTATCCCAACTATGTTGACATGGATTGTGAAGTGGTCCATCTCTCCGAGCTACTGGCGGAGAAGATGGGGCAGAATGGCCTGAAGTTAAAGGAAGTTAAGAAGAAGGTCACTTATCAGGATCCGTGCAGACTGGGCAGGCATATGGGCATATACGATGCGCCTCGCAAGGTGATCGAGTCGATTCCGGGGATAGAGTTCGTAGAGATGAAGCATAGCGGACGGGAGTCCATCTGCTGCGGAACCAGCGCCTTCACTAATTGCGATGCGTACTCCAACGCGCTAAGGGCGGAGAGATTGTCAGAGGCCAGGGCTACAGGTGCAGACTTGCTGATCACCGCCTGTCCCAAATGCCAGACCCATCTCAAGTGTGCAATGACGGATAAGGGAGAGGAGCACAGAGCGATTCCGAAGATTGAGATCATGGACCTGGCGAACCTGGTCGCGGAGGCCATCGGAGAGAAATCATGACTGAAGGTGACAATGGACGCAAATCTATACTGGTGATCGGTGGC
>JAWOGR010000111.1:0-9981 GCA_046496625.1 Dehalococcoidia bacterium
CCCAACCCCTTCCCGATGTCCGTGTTTGAGAATGTGGCCTTCGGGCCTAGACGTCATGGTAGAGTCAACCGGGGAGAGCTTCAGGAGATTGTGGAGAGGAGTCTTCACCAGGCAGCGCTGTGGGAGGAGGTGAAGGACAAGCTTGATCAGTCCGCCTTCGACCTATCTGGAGGGCAGCAGCAGCGGCTGTGCATCGCCCGTGTTCTGGCGGTCGAACCCGAGGTGATACTGATGGATGAGCCATGCAGCGCGCTGGACCCGGTGGCTACGCTGAAGATAGAGGACCTGATGAGGCGACTGGCGGAGCAATACACCATCATCATCGTCACACACAATATGCAGCAGGCGGCACGGGCCTCAGATATATCGGCGTTCCTTCTGATGGAAGCCGGCGCTTGCGGAGTGCTTGTTGAGCATGGTGCAACATCTGAGCTGTTCACCAGGCCGAAGGACAAACGTACTGAAGACTACATCACCGGCAGGTTCGGTTAGCTGCCGTGAGGAGGCGTTGACAAATGGAGATGAGGACAACCTTTCACAAGAAGCTGAGGGAAATCCAGGACGATGTTCTTGCCATGGGGAGCATGACGGAGAAGGCCATAACGAGTTCCGTCGAGGCTCTGAAGGCGCGAGACCTGGACATGGCCCACAGGATAGTGGCCGATGATGTCAGGATCAACCGCAAGCGCTTTGAGATAGAGGAAAAGTGTGTCGAGCTTATCGCGACTCAGCAACCGATGGCTACGGACCTTCGGGCCATTGTATGCGTTCTGAACATCATTACCGAGGTGGAGCGGATCGCGGACCATGCCGAAGGGATAGCGAAGATCGTTATCATGATAGGCGATGAGCCTCCTCTCAAGCCGTTGATCGACATACCCCGCATGGCGGACAAGACGAACGATATGCTGCGTCGCAGTCTCGATGCCTTCATCAGTCGTGATGCTGATGCAGCCAGGCAGATCACAACCGAGGACGACGAAGTGGATCATCTGTACAACCAGGTGTTCAGGGAACTGCTCGTCTTCATGATTGAGGACCACAGGACCATCACCAGGGCAACACGCCTCATCTGGGTGGCACACAACCTGGAGCGAAGCGCGGATAGGGTGACCAATATCTGTGAGCGAGTCATCTATCTGGTGACGGGGAAGATGGAGGAGATCCGTAACTGAGTTACCAACCGAACGACCGTGCTGCCTTCGGGAAACACGCTCAGCACTACACAAGGAGCCTGCGCTAACCAACCCGGAGGCCCGGATTTCGATCTACTGACATCAAGTTACACCGTCGCTGGTGCCCAACTGCCAGCTTTGGAGCCGTGTTATCCTGTATACTGAGCGATCATGGGGGCACAGGAGCAGCATAGCGGGCGGGTTGTCCCGGTGGTTTCGGCCATCACATTTCTCGGCTTTCTCGACACTCACCTCCTGATACCGGTCATCGCCCTCTATGCCTCAGGCCTCGGTGCCGGCATCGGAGCGGTAGGGTTGATCGTCGGCTTGTACTCCATAGTCAACACTCCCGCCAACATCGTCTTCGGACGGTTGATCGATGAGGTGGGTCACAGGGCTCCGCTGAGGGCAGGGCTGAGCGGGAATGTCATCAGCATGATACTGTACGCTTTTTCGCGCACTCCTCTTCATCTTGGCCTGGTGCGGGCGCTCCATGGCCTGAGCGGCGCGCTTGTGGCGCCGTCAACAATGTCGCTGGTCGCGCACCATTCAGCCGGTCAAAGAAGGGGGCGCGCCATGGCCTTCTACGGCATGGCAGTGGCAAGTGCCTCGCTGGTGGGCTATCCGCTGAGCGGGTTCATAGCCACTCGTCTCGGGTACAGTGCACTCTTCTTCTTTGGCGCGTCGGTGGTGGGTTTGGCTGTGCTTCTGAGCTTCATGTTGCCCTATCATGCCTTTGCTGCGACAGGTGCCAGGGTGCACGGTAACACCCTGGGTGGAGTCAGGGCTCTGATTACGAGGAGGAGCCTGATGCCTTCGTACGCTGCCATATTCGCCCAGTACTTCACCTTCGGAGGAGTGGTAACCCTTCTGCCTCTACATGTAGAGGCCCTGGGCATGGGGCCGCTCGAGGTAGGTGTGTTGCTCGCTACGTTCTCGGCGTTGTTCGTCATCACTCAGCTTCCGAGCGGAGCCATTTCAGATCGAGTCGGGCGGCGGGTGCCGATGGTAGCAGGACTGACCTGCGTCATCGTCTCGCTGACGGCACTCCCATCCTTGTCCGGTCTTCCCCTACTTATGGTGGCCATGGCCACATACGGTGTAGGCTACGGTTTGGTGTTCCCCTCCATATCAGCCCTGATCGCCGATCACACGAATGCAGAGGAGCGAGGACTGGCCACCGGCCTGTTCCACGCCCTGCTCACCGCGGGAGTGGCCATCGGGGCACCGGTGATGGGATGGTTGGGTGGCCTCACAGGGACCGGCATCGGTCTCGTGCTGACCGCTATCCCTATGCTGCTTGCTCTTGTGGTCGCACTCCGTTTCGGCAGGTAGTTTGACCCGAGCGGCAAGATACGCTACATTGAATGCAGTTCAACCGATAGATCAGAGTTTTGGGGAGGAACGGCAATGTGTATGTTCTGCGGTGGTTCATGTGGTGGGTCCGGAGATCAAGTCCTGATCACAGTGGCGGCCCTTGTGCCCCTTGCCATTGTCAAGGCGAGGAGCGTGCGAGCCGGCCGTAAGAATGGGGATTCAGGAGTAGTTGAGGATGGGCAGAGCGGGATAGAGTCGGTGTCGGAAGAACAGGACACGAGTTCGTGACTCAGTGACCAGAATCAACGGCAGCGTCTATGTTCCAGGGCGGCGCTCGGCCGCCTTTCTGCTTTCAAGATGTCTGACGCGCAGACGTGATAGTGCGAAGGATGCCGCCAGCATTGCTCCTGCCAGCAAGACTATGGTTGCGCCCGACGGCAGCTTCAGCGCATAGGATAGCCACAACCCGCCCAGAATGAAGATGAACCCCAGCACAGTGGAAAGCACCATCATTGTCCTCATGTTGTGGGTGAACTGGCGTGCGATGGCAGCCGGGAAGGTGAGCAGCGCTATGACCAGTATCATGCCCACGACCTGGATAAGGACCACTACCGTCAGGGCAATCATAGCGAGCAGAAGCAGGTAGAGCTTCTCGACAGGCATGCCGGCGACGGTTCCGTACTCTTCGTCAAAGGACAGAATCAGGTACTCCTTGTACAGCGCCACGACGAGTCCGATGATAGCGGCAACGAGTACCAGCATCAGGACTATGTCGCGAAACGGTACTGCGAGTATGTTGCCAAACAGATAGCCCATGAGGTCGGGAGCATATCCTGGTGTCAGCGCTATGAAGATGACGCCCAGGGCCATCCCGATAGCCCAGAGTACACCGATAGCCGTGTCAGCCGGCAGCCTTGTTCTCCTGGTTATGCCTCCTATAGCCAGTCCGGATGCCAGGGCGAAGAAGAGGGCTCCAACTATCGGGTTAATGCCCAGGAAATAGCCCAGTCCTATTCCACCGAACGAGGCATGGGCGATGCCTCCACTGATGAATACCACCTTCTTCACCACAACGTATACGCCCACGATGCCGCAGGCCACGCTTGCCAGCAGGCCTGCCATCAGCGCGTTGCGCATGAACTCGTACTGCAGTGCTTCGATCACATCTAGTGTTCCTTTAGAACCCGGTGAGGCACCGTGCCATGGGCGATGAGTTGAACGGGGCACTGATAGGTTGCCTCCAGGACATCCTCCGTGATCTCCGCCGATCCGTGATAGTACATCTTACGGTTCAGGCAGGCGATCTTGTCCACGTGCACCGAGATGGCGCCGATATCGTGAGATACCATGATTATTGTCAGGGTATCCTTGAGTCCTTCCAGTAGTTCGTAGAAGTCTGCCTGCATGCTGGAATCGATGCTGGCAGTCGGCTCGTCGAGTAGCAGCAGTTGAGGCTCCGAGACAAGTGCCCGGGCAACGAACACCCTCTGCTGTTGACCTCCGGAGAGCCTGCCGATCTGTGTGTTCCGCCGATCCAGCATGTCCACCCTGCTTAGAGCCTTTTCTGCCTCAGCCCGGTCGACATCATCGTAGCGACGCAGAATGCCTGCGCTGCTATAACGTCCCATCATCACAACGTCCCATACACTGGCAGGGAAATCGCGATCAAACGCGTATCGCTGGGAGACGTAACCGACACGACTTCGCGCCCGCTCGGGAGACTGCCCGAGCACCGAGACGAGGCCCCGCTGCGGCCTGACCAACCCCAGGATCACCTTCAAGAGCGTGCTCTTACCGCCTCCGTTGGGGCCGATGACACCGAGGAAGTCGTGCTCGTAGACATATAGGCTGACGTCCTCCAGCGCGGTTATCTCGCCGTAGTTCGCCAGGACGTTCCGCAGTTCGACGACAACCTGAGAATCGCTCTCCATCTACTCCATTGCCTCGCTCATGGCTGAGGCGACGAGGCGCATATTGGCGATGAAGTTCTTCGCCAGCGGGTCGAGCAGGACTACGCGACCACCGATTTCGTCGGCAATCACCTCAGCACTTCTGACGGGGTATTGCGGCGATAAGAAGACGACACGTATGTCATGCTCTCGTGCCTCTTCAATGAGGCGAATACGGTACTCGATATCATCAGGCTCCTTTCCACCCTGTTCCACTGCGATCTGCACAAGGTCGTAGTCATGGGCGAAGTACCCCCAGGCCGGGTGGAACACTATGAACCTGCGGTTCTGTACACCGGACAGGATGTCTGTGACTTCACGGTCCAATTCCCCGAGTTCCTCCAGATAGGCAGCACAGTTCTGTTCGTAGTACACCTGATTTGCCGGATCAACCTCCACCAGTCCGGCGCAGATGTTCTGCACCATTTTCATGGCATTTCTGACCGAGAGCCAGATGTGAGGGTCAATCCCTGTATGATCGTGGTCATGGTCGTACTCCTGCTCGTCGTCGTGCTCGTGATCGTGCTCGTCCATTTCAAGGAGTTGTATACCCTCAGAGCAATCGACGATCAGCATGTCAGGGTTTGCCGCAATGAGTTTGTCCAATGAGGTAAACTCGAACTCCATTGGTGAACCGACCTTGGCATACATTTTAGCCTCGGATAGTTTGACCATCTGGTCTGGTGTTACCTCATAAGTGTGAGGCGAGGCACCCGGCGGCACCATGACCACTACCTCCACCTTATCTCCGCCAACAGCCTCGACGAATCCCGCTTGCGGCACGATGCTAACCGCGACGACCAGCCTGTCACCATCCGTCCGTTCAGGTGTGCCCGGGAGAGGCAACACGAGGAAGAGCACGATCAGAACCACCACTCCCGCTGCTGCGAGTAGAATCCTTTTGTCAACAGCCTTCTTCATGTCCTAGTCCTCCTTGTGACCTGAAACGGAACTCCATTCTGCCGCCAGACCTTTCTGGTGCGCTTACAAGGGAGCCACAGGCTATCTTCATGGTGTTTCTCAGAGCGACATCGCCTTACTGTCTCTAAGCCACGCGACACTCGGGACACAACCCGTAGAACTCAAGAAGGTGACCCTTGATGTCGAACCCGGTCTCATCGAGCAGTGTCTGCTCAAGGTCCGACAACCCGCAGCCCTTGAAATCGACGACCTTACTGCAGCTGGAACAGACGACATGATGGTGGTGTTCCGTTGGCCGGCGCATCAGGTAACCGCGACAACCGTCCGGCGCATGTAAACGGCATACCAGGTTTAGATCGCTCAGCAGACCCAGAGTGCGGTAGACGGTGATCAACCCGATACCGGGGCTGTGGATGCAGGCCTTCTCATGTATTGCTTCCGGAGTCAGATAGTCGGAACCGGAAGCGAGGGCCTTTAGCACGGCATGCCTCTGGGGAGTAAGCTTGTACCCCTCCTGCCGTAGAATACCCGCGATCCTGTTTGCCGTCAGTTTCATATACGAGTACAGATGACAATAGATGTCGATTACAACGAAGTATACCTGACACCCATGATCGCTGTCAAGACAACAGCATGTGCGGAGCAGATTCTAATAGGTGCGCCACGCATCCCACTAGTATACCGGCCATCCTTGACCGATCTCCGGCGATGTGCTATCATAATAACAATTATCATTATCACTATTGGCGGAGTATATGAACCGGAAATCTAAGCAACGGGAGGCTATTGGCAGGGCCCTGAGAGGCACGTCATCCCATCCTTCGGCGGAGTGGATCTATGAGCAGGTGAGGAAGGAGATGCCTGGTGTAGGCCTTGCCACAGTGTATAGAAACCTGAGGTTGATGAAGGAGGCGGGGCAGATCCGTGAGTTGGATACGGCTGATTCGGCATCTCACTTTGACGGAGACACCTCACTGCATTATCATTTCTTCTGCGACCGCTGTGGGAGGATCATGGACCTGGACGAGCCGGTCGACGCCACCGTGGAAAGCAGGGTGGAGCAGAAGACAGGGTTGAAGGTGACCCGCCACCATCTTGCTCTCTACGGCTTGTGTATGGAGTGCCAGGAGCATCAGCCGGGTAGTGACTGAGGCACTCCGCAACAATAGATAAAGAGAAGAAAGGAGGTAGAGCATGGCAGACCAAAAGGTAGGAGATCAGTACAGGTGTAACATCTGCGGCAATGAGGTCACACTGACGAAGGTCGGCGGTGGAGTACTCGTATGCTGCGGCCAACCCATGAAGAAGACCGAGAAGTAGGAGGAACACTGAATGGCTGAATCACTGAAGGGCACACAGACCGAAAGGAATCTCCTGGCTGCTTTTGCCGGGGAGTCCCAGGCTAGAAACCGCTATACCTTCTCTGCCAGCGTGGCGCGCAAAGAGGGTTATGAGCAGATCGCCAACATATTCATCGAAACTGCAGGTAACGAGAAGGAGCATGCCGAGATCTTTTTCAAGTATCTGGAGGGTGGAGACGTGGAGATCACAGCGGCCTATCCGGCGGGGATAGTCGGAGACACGAGGACGAATCTCGAGGCTGCGGCGGATGGTGAGAAGTTCGAGTGGAGCAAGCTATACGCCGACATGGAGAAGGTGGCAAGAGAAGAGGGCTTCGCCGACGTAGCAACCTCTTTCAAGGAGATCGGTGAGGTTGAGGAGTTCCACGAGAAGAGATACCGGAAGCTGGCACAGAATGTGGCCAGGGGCGAGGTCTTCAAGAGGAGTACCCCTGTTAAGTGGCATTGCACCAACTGCGGGTACGTTCACGAAGGGCCGGAGGCTCCGGAGCTGTGTCCGGCATGCAAACATGCCCGGTCGTACTACGAACTGCTGGCCGAGAACTATTAGGCCTATGCCAAACCGGGGGCGGCGCGTGGCTCAGACGGCAAAGCTCGCTCAGAAGGCCAGTGCCGTCCCCCGGTAGGCGAGGCGAAGCTCAGGCACGCTGACGGAGAGGCTGTAGAGTCGCGAGCACTCAAGCACGCCACAGAAGAAGGAGGATACTATGGAACACAAATTACCTGAACTGCCGTATGCGAAGGATGCATTAGCTCCGGGCATATCGGCTGAGACCCTGGAATACCATTACGGCAAGCACCACAAGACCTACGTTGACAACATCAACAAGCTGATAGCCGGCACTGAGTTCGAGAACATGCCGCTGGAAGGTATCGTCAAGAAGGCGTCTGGAGGCATCTTCAACAACGCAGCACAGGTGTGGAACCACGCATTCTACTGGAACTGCCTGTCGCCTAGCGGAGGCGGAGAACCATCGGGTCCGCTGGCGGAGGCTATCGCCAGGGACTTCGGCTCTTTTGCTCAGTTCAAGGACAAGTTCAGCAACGCTGCTGTGACCCAGTTCGGGTCGGGATGGGCCTGGCTGGTGAAGAACTCCGACGGCAGCCTGGCGATCGAGGCCACCGGCAATGCCGGCACTCCGCTGACCGAAGGCAAGACGCCTTTGTTGACCTGTGATGTGTGGGAACACGCATACTACATTGACTACAGGAATGCACGGCCGAAGTACGTGGAGGCATTCTGGAGTCTGGTGAACTGGAAGTTCGTGGAGAAGAACTACTCGCAGCGTTGATCGTACAGGCGTCTGCGTGCTTCTGCAAATCATACTGACTGACAAGTGAAGGGAGACATAACGATATGATAGAGATCGGTAGCAGGGCTCCGGATTTCTCAGTGAAGGACCAGAAGGGGAAGAAGGTCAGGCTGTCCGACTTCAACGGCAAGCGTGTCCTTCTGTCATTCAGGCCGCTTGCCTGGACGCCCGTCTGTCACGATCAGATGATGCTGCTCGAGGAGAACCATCTTCTCTTCGATGAACTCAACACAGTGGCGCTGGGCATAGGAGTCGACTCGGTGCCCTCGAACAAGGCGTGGGCCGAGGAAATGGATATCGCCAACACGAGGCTTCTCTCCGACTTCTGGCCGCACGGCGAGGTTGCCAGAGCATACGGAGTGTTCAGAGAGGCCGACGGTTTCTCCGAGAGGGCAAACATCATCATCGATGGGGAACAGAAGGTGATCTTCGCCAGGGTATATCCCACATCTCAGTTGCCCGACTTCGATGAGGTAATGGAGTTTCTTGAGGGCATGGGGCAGTCATGACCGGACGGGGTAGTTCGTGATAAGACGAGAACGACCCAATCGTCTGGCCGGGGAGACCAGTCCGTACCTTCGTCAACACGCGCACAATCCTGTGGACTGGTATCCCTGGTGCGACGAGGCATTATCGCGCGCCCGGGCGGAAGACAAGCCCATACTGCTGAGCATCGGCTATTCGGCCTGTCACTGGTGCCATGTCATGGCACACGAGTCGTTCGAGGATCATGATACTGCCCTCCTCATGAACGAGGGCTTCATCAACATCAAGGTAGACAGGGAAGAGCGACCCGACGTAGATGCCATCTACATGGATGCCGTGCAGGCGATGACCGGCAGCGGCGGCTGGCCGTTGACGGTGTTTCTGACTCCGGAGGGGAAGCCCTTCTATGGTGGCACCTACTTTCCTCCGGAGGACAGACATGGTATGCCCGGGTTTCGTCGCGTTCTCAGGTCGGTTGCCGATTTCTACCGGCGCAATCGCGGGGAAGTGGAGCATTCTGCACGGTTGATGGTGGCCGCGCTTGAGGAGAGGTCCGGTGTTCCCGTCGAGACCAGGCCATTGCACGTGGATGTACTGCACGAGGCGTTTGCTGCGCTGAGAGCTGATCTGGATGCAGCGAATGGGGGGTTCGGCGCTGCACCGAAGTTTCCCCAGCCGCTGATACTCGAGTATCTCCTCAGATATCACCACCGCACCGGCAACGAAGAAGCTCTGGATATGGCGACGCTGGCCCTTGAGAAGATGGCAGCGGGCGGGATCTACGATCAGATAGGCGGTGGCTTTCACCGCTACGCGACGGACGCCGGTTGGCTGGTGCCCCACTTCGAGAAGATGCTGTACGATAACGCCCTGTTGAGCCGCGTCTATCTGCACGCGTATCTGGTCACAAGAAGACCGCTGTTCAGGCGAATCGTCGAGGAGACCATCGACTACGTGTTGAGAGAAGTGACCGATCCGGAGGGTGGCTTCTACAGTGCACAGGATGCCGACAGCGAAGGTTTGGAGGGGAAGTACTACGTGTGGACGCTCGATGAAGTGAAGACGGTCCTCGGTGAAGAACAGGCCAGCGTTGTCGAGGACTACTATGGCATCAGCGCCAAAGGCAATTTCGGGGGGAGCAACATACTGCACGTTCCCGGCGACATTGCGGTTGAGGCACCGGATGTGGTCAGGCTTGCCGGTGTAGCCCTGCTCAAGGAGCGTGAGACCCGGGTCCACCCGGGGCGTGACGATAAGGTCCTGACCTCATGGAATGCGCTGATGCTGGCCAGCCTCGCCGAGGCAGCCTCCGTCCTAGAACGTGATGATTATCTGGCTGCGGCGGTGGCCAACGGGTCGTTTATCCTGGAGAAGATGATGCTGGATGGCTATCTAAAGCACACCTACAAGGATGGTGAGGCGAAGATCGAAGGTTTTCTGGACGACTATGCGCTCGCCA
>JAWOGR010000118.1:0-4071 GCA_046496625.1 Dehalococcoidia bacterium
TGTATGTCATCAGAAGTGCACCGGCCCTATCTAGCTACTCTGGTCTTGCTGTAGCAGCCGCTACAATAGACCGGTCTGCCGTCGCGAGGCTCAAAAGGCACTTCGGTGTCTCTGCCGCACTCGGCACATATGGCGGGAAACATCTGGCGCGGCGCCCCGAAACTGGTGCCGCCATTCGCGAATCGCTCTGCCTTCCTTGTGCGGCGGCAGGCGGGACAGCGCTTGGGCTCATTAGTATAGCCCCTTGACTGGAAGAACTCCTGGTCCTCGGTGCTAAACGTGAAATCAGCCCCGCAGTCCAAACACTGGATCGACTTGTCCTGAAAACTCATTGGATGACCTCCTCTCTTGTCTAGATTTTAGTTAGAGTCTGGTCATCCAATGCCGATGTAATCTGATGTGACTTCAAAGAGCTTGCAATAACCTAACAGTGAACTAATACCTAACTCTACACCAGATAACTCGCCCTGTCAAACTTGACTTGAATTGGCAATATGCCATTATGTTATGGTAGTATGGATCAAGCTGCACAAAGAGGAGCATAATATATGAAGATACTTCTGGTATATCCCCGGTATCCCGATACCTTCTGGAGTTTCAGGCATGCCCTGAAGTTCATTTCCAAGAAAGCTACCTTCCCGCCTCTGGGCCTGCTAACCGTAGCGGCAATGCTTCCAGAGCAATGGGAAAAGAAGCTCGTCGACCTCAATATAGCAAACCTATCGGACAAGGACATCAAGTGGGCTGACTATGTGTTCATCAGTGCCATGGTGGCCCAGGACCGTTCGGCAAGAGAGGTAGTCGACAGATGCAGGGAGTTGGGGACCAAGATTGTCGGCGGCGGCCCTGTGTTCTCCCTTGGATACGAGGAGTTCGGTCACGATGACCTGGACCACCTGATATCTAACGAGGCCGAAGACCTCCTGCCTCGCTTCGTGCAAGACCTGGAGAATGGCTGCGCCAAGCACAGCTACTCGTCTGAGGAGTTTCCTAGCATAGAGAAGACTCCTGTGCCTTTGTGGTCACTCATCGACAGGAAGAAGTATCAATCAATGACGATCCAGTACTCTCGAGGCTGCCCTTATAACTGCGAATTCTGCGACATCGTTATCATGAATGGACATGTACCTCGAACAAAGACGGCAGATCAGATAGTAGCCGAGTTGGACGCGCTATACGATATGGGATGGCGAGCCAGTGTGTTCTTTGTCGATGACAATTTCATAGGCAACAAACCCAAACTGAAGTCGGAGATACTGCCGGCAATCATCAAGTGGATGGACGAGAAGAAACACCCCTTCGCATTCTTCACCGAAGCATCTATCAACCTTGCCGATGACGAACAGCTTATGCACCTGATGACCAGAGCCGGCTTTGACACCGTGTTCGTTGGGATCGAAAGCCCCAACGAAGAGAGCCTGGTTGAATGCAACAAAATGCCCAATAAGGGCCGCGACCTGCTGGCTTCGGTTAAGAAAATGCAAAATCATGGTCTGCAGGTACAGGGAGGATTCATCGTCGGGTTTGATAGCGACCCGGCTTCCATCTTCAAGGCGCAGATCGATTTCATTCAAAACAGCGGAATAGTTATGGCTATGGTTGGTGTGCTGATGGCTCCACCGGGGACAAAGCTATACAAACGTCTGAAGCAGGAGAATCGTTTGCTGCCAGGGGGTACCGGGGACAATACCGACGGGTCGACCAACTTCATCCCCAGGATGGGTCACGAAACGCTTATCAGAGGCTACAAGCATGTTGTGGATACTATATATGCGCCCAAGCCATACTATGAACGCATTAGAACCCTTCTCAGGGAGTACAGACCCGGCAACACAAAGAGATTCAAGATCTCTCTCATTCATCTCCTAGCACTGCTAAGGTCTACGTGGGTCTTGGGGATTCAGGAGAGAGGAAGAGTGCATTACTGGAAGCTGTTTGTCTGGACTTTGCTGAGAAAACCAAGAACATTCCCTTTGTCCATGACTCTTGCCGTTCAGGGATTCCATTTCCGCAAGGTCGCCGCGAGAATACGTGCCCCCTTCACCAATGATGCCCCTGACTGTAGCAAACAACGGACTTAGCGGGCGGATGCGACTGACGCCAGACGAAGAGCCGGGCTAGGTGTTCTCGCGCTGGAAGACGCCCCGATAGCCGTCGGCTGCCTCGCGGCTCAGCCGGAAGAAGACAATCTGCACGATCCGGGTATTCCTGTGTATCCGAAATCCCTGCGGATTGTAGACCACCATCAGAGACCGCGACCTTCCCGAATAGCCGGCATCCCAGACCGCGTTATGAACGCTGACACCGCACCGGAGAAGACTCGACCGGGGCCTGGCCAGAGCCATCACGCTCCTGGGAAGGTTGACCACCTCGTTGTAAGTAACAAGATAGCAGCCTGGCGGAAGGTCCAACCGGCCCAGCCCGTCGAAGACAAGCGGGGATGTGCCGGAGATGACTCTGTCTGCATTAGCGAGGCCCAGACTGCCGGGTGACGAGAGTACAGCAATCTCCCTTAGAGTCAGGTCTACACCGTTGGGCTGGACCTGATGATAGATGTCAGGCAAGTCTTCCAGCAGCGGAGGACTTGCCTTCAGCATCTCAAGGATCTCTTCTCTACACAGGGCACCCATCATTCGTCTTCCGTCAACTCGGGCGGGTAACGGCCAGCCCAATCCCGGTCCAGTATAATCCATGCCGGAGCGAGAGACAAGGCGAATGCCACTACCAACACCACCGCAGTGTCGTTCTCCACAACGACGACCATCGCTCGGATCCTGCCGGACAGTACGGCAGACGAGACCTGCAAGCCGGGATAGCCGATGAAGCCCGCCCTCTCCCCTATACCGGCTGAACGATTCCTGCTAAGATTACGGCTCACACAGACCATGCTGCAACACATGTGAACCATGAAGAAAGTCGTTGCGATCGTCGGCATGACAGGCTCGGGCAAGTCCGAGGTCGCCGGGGTATTCGAGGAGCATGGCTTCAAGCGGGTACGCTTCGGCGATACTACCGACCAAGAGCTCAGCACCAGGGGGCTGGAGAGGAACGAGGAGAACGAGCGTTATGTCAGGCAGCAGTTGCGAACAGAGCACGGCATGGCCGCTTATGCAAAGCTGAACCTGCCGAGGATCAGTGATGCACTGGAATCGGCATACGTGGTCATCGACGGGCTCTATTCCTGGGAGGAGTATCTGCTGCTCAAGGAGCACTATGGCGACCGATTCAGCACCACCGCCGTCTGGGCGGCACCGTCAACCAGGTACAGAAGGCTTGCTACCAGGAGAATACGACCCCTGACCCATGACGAGGCAGCGAGCCGCGATCGGTCGGAGATCGAGGTCATCAACAAGGGAGGCCCGATCGCCATGGCCGACTTCACCGTACTGAACGAAGGTTCGCTGGGTGACCTGAGGCGGCAGGTCGAACAGATGATATCCACACTGAGATGAGACGAAAGACAAGACCGGGCATTGATGAGTATTTCCTGAAAGTCGCCTCCGTGGTGGCAGAGCGCTCCACATGCCGTCGCCACCATGTAGGCGCCGTGGCGGTGAGGGACAAGCACATCTTGGCAACAGGCTACAACGGAGCCGCTGCAGGCCTCAAGGACTGCCTCGAGCTCGGCTGCCTCCGCGACGAAATGGGTATAGAATCGGGAACCAGGCACGAGATATGCCGGGGCATTCACGCAGAGCAGAACGTTATCATCCAGGCCTCCCTTCACGGCATCAGCCTCGGAGGCTGTACAATCTACTGCACCCATAGCCCCTGCATCCTGTGTGCCAAGATGCTGGTCAACGCCAGGATCAAGCGCTTCGTAACCTCAGGCGAGTATGCCGATGACTCCTTTCTGAGCTTGTTCCGCGAGGCGGGAGTGGACTTCGAGAGACTTGAGGCGCCGCCGCGCAGTATATCCCGTCTACCCTAAAGGAAGAGCTATCTCAGCTTACCTCTGGCCATTGAGACGAAGACGCCGCAGAAGCAGAGTACGGCCAGTATGATGAACGACGTCTTCATGCTCTCCTGGAAGAGAGGATAGTATTCGGGCGTGATTTCCACCCTTCCCAT
>JAWOGR010000104.1:0-8610 GCA_046496625.1 Dehalococcoidia bacterium
TAGGCGGTGAAAACCGGCTGTCTGCGCAACAACCAGTAGTATCCGCTGGCGAGCACTCCGGCGGTCCGAGCTATGGCGGGCGGTATCTCAAAGGTGGGCGCACGCTTGCCTATATTGCGCTGCAATTCCTTCATCAATTCCGGCACCTGCACCTGGGCACCAGAGAGTATGTAGTGTCTGCCCGGTTGACCAATACCAGCGGCCGAGATGAGCCCCCGGGCAGCATCCCGCACGTCAACGAAGTCGTAGGCTCCTCTCACGTACGACTTCAGATGGCCGCTGGCGAAGTCCAGTATCAGTCGACCGATGTTGGAGACTTTGAAGTCCCATGGGCCGACGATGCCTGAGGGGCAGCAGACCACAGCATCGAGATTGCCCTTTCTCACCTCGTCGAGGATCAACAAAGTCGCCATGGCCTTACTCCGAGCGTAGTCGCCGAGAACCCGGTCGGGATCAAACGGTAGAGACTCATCGAAGAACACACCCTCCGGGGGCTCGACGATGGCGTGTACGGAACTCGTATAGACGAGCCGGCGAACACCGGCGGCCCGGCAGGCATCGATTACCTTGCGGGTGCCTCTGACATTCACTTCCTCGAGCAGCGCCCTCATGGCAGGCATGATGCTGACAACACCGGCAAGGTGGAAGACGACTTCAGCGCCGGCAAACGCGGCCTTGAGGCTGGGCGGATGGGTGACGTCGCCGTAGACGATTTCTGCTCCCAGTCCCTGCAGTGGACGGAGGTCGTCGGCGGGCATAACCAGGGCCCGCACAGCCTCCCCTCGCGCCAGCAGTTCACGGACGAGGACGTTGCCGATATGGCCGGTAGCTCCCGTGACGACTATCATCTTCGAGTTCTCACCAGACACCATTCTAAAGCTTTGGTGGCCTCTTTTCAACGTTGCCGGCAAAGGGCTGCGCACCGGCTTAAGGCGGTGTGGAGGACGGCATGCATTCGAGCTGTGCGTGGGCAACGATGGTTCCCGTAAGAGAGCGCGGGATGATCTGTTACAGCAGCCCGGGAGCCGTGCAACATGACGCGCGAGGACTGGACATCGCCTTATGCAGGAAATGCCCAGCCCTCAGTTCGGGTGCGGCTGCGTACGAGCAGCCCTACTTGCCAATTCTGAAGACTTTTGTGCCGCAGGTCGGGCACAGGCCCTGGGTCGCCGGTCTGCCGTTCTTCATCGTGATTCTCTTGGGGTCGCGGATTTCTTTCTTGGCGCGGCACTTCATGCAGTATGCTTGCATATTTACCTCCTTTCTCGCGAGAAGATAATAGGCCATTACCTTGTAGATTGTCAATAGCCCTGACGTGCCTGACGCGACACGACAAGAAGGCGCATCGTCTGTTCTCCAGGAGCGATCCGTGAATATATACTGGTAGAACAATCTGCTAGATGATATCATTGGCACCGATGCTGTTTGCCGAGAATGAGGCAAAGCGAATAGAAGGTTGAAGACGAAACCTGAACCACAGAGAGGGTCGGTCCGTTCCGGGCGAGATCGGTCGTCTCCGCAGACCGAGCGAGCGATGAGCGAGCACCAGGCACGCCTCCAAATCCTGTTCGACACGATGACCGAGGGAGTCGTCCTGTTCTCACCGGACGGACAGATCACGGAGGCCAATCCCGCGGCAGAGCGCATCCTGGGCCTGAGTCGGTCGGAGATCATAGAACGTAAATACACCGCTCGGGATTGGAGGATCCTCCGCCCCGACGGGACCCCGATGCCGACAGAGGAGATGGCGGGACCGCGGGCGATGCAAGAGAAGCGGGCAATCGGGGACGTGGTGATGGGAGTAGAGCGCCCGGACGGGTCCGTCGCCTGGATCAGGGCATACGCTTCGCCAATCCTGAACGACCGGGGCGGAGTAGACGGCATCGTGGCCAACTTTACAGATGTGACTGACTCCAGGCGCGCGGAGGATAGGCACAGGGCGATACTGAAGGGAGCGCTCGACGGCTTCTGGATCAACGACATGGAGGGCAGACTGCTGGAGGTCAACGACTCATATTGCAGAGTGGTCGGCTATACCCGTGAGGAACTGCTGACAATGTCCATACCCGACATCGAGGACGTAGAGACGCCTGAGGAGACCGCCAGGCACCTGAAGAAAGTTGCGGAGCAAGGTTGCGACCGTTTCGAGACACGGCACAGATGTAAGGACGGAACGGTGATCGATGTTGAGATCTCGGCAAACTATCTTGACGTGGAAGGCGGGCAGATGTTTGTCTTCGTCCGGGACGTCACCGAGCGCAAGCTGGCGGAAGAGGCTCTTGAGTATAGCGAGCGGAACTACAGGATGCTTGTCGAGAGCATTCCGCAGAAGGTCTTTCTCAAGGACATCAACTCGCTCTACATCTCATGCAACGACAAGTACGCCGAAGACCTGAACATCGAGCCCGAGGACATCGCGGGGCACACCGACTACGACTTCTACCCCGGGGAGCTGGCTGAGAAGTACATTGCCGATGACAGAAGAGTCATAGAGTCCGGGAAGACAGAGAGGTTTGAAGAGACATACACGGTGCAGGGGCAGGAGAGAGTCGCGGAGACATACAAGACGCCGGTGAAGGACCGGGACGGCAACACAGTCGGTCTGCTCGGCATCTTCCACGACATAACCGAGCGCAGGCAAGCTGAGGCGGCCAGGGAGGAAGCCGAACGACACTATCGTCTCCTCGCCGATAACGTGACCGACGTAGTGTCCATCTTTGATCTTAACATGAACCTGTTATGGGTATCGCCTTCCATTGAAAGACAGACCGGCTACACACCGGAGGAGATGAAGGAGGTGCCGCCCCTGGAGACCATGACTCCCGAATCGGTGGCAAAGGTGATAGAGGCGTTCAACCACGGGAAGCAGCTGTATGACCAGGGCAAAGAGTTCATTGATCAGTTCGAACTTGAAGCCGAGGTCTACCGCAAGGACGGCTCGACTTTCTGGGCCGATGTCAGATATCGCGTCATCCGGGACAGCCAGGGCCGACCCTCTCACGTGCTGATGCAGGGTAGAGACATCACAGAGCACAGGAAGGCAGACGAGGCGCTGCGCGAGAGCAAAGAGCTTTACGACCGACTCGCCGAACAGAGCCGCACCATCGCGTGGGAGGTGGATGCGGCCGGGCTCTATACCTATATCAGCCCGGTGGTCGAGGAGATCACTGGCTACCATCCGGACGAAATCGTCGGAAAGATGCACTTCTACGACCTGCACCCCGAGGAAGGACGTGAGGCATTCAAGGCAGCGGCCTTCGACGTGTTCAAGAGGAAGGGTTCTTTCGTCAACCTGGACAACATCCTGATAGCCATGGATGGCCGCGTTGTCTGGGTCACGACGAATGGTGCCCCCCTGATAGGCGCCGATGGTACCCTACGGGGCTACCGGGGTAGCGACACTGACATCACCGAGCGCAAGCAGGCTGAGGGAGCGCTACGCCAGAGTGAAGAGCGTTACCGCTTCATCACGGACAACACCTCGGACTCCATCTGGGCACTGGGACCCGACCTTCGCATGATCTACCAGTCTCCCTCCACCGAGCGCCTCTTCGGCTACACGCTTGGGGAGTGGCATAAGATCGGCTGGGACGATTACGTGCACCCCGACCACCTGGATGCCGTTACGGACTTGCTCAATAGCTTTCGTCGCGGACAGCGGGAAGACGACGCCACGATCCCGGTTCGAGTGCGAGATAAGCATGGTGAGGAGCTCTGGGCGGAGATATCGGCCTCGCCGGTGCGGGGTCCTGACGGCGAGTTTGCCGGTGTCGTGGGGATAACCCGCGATATCACCGAGCGCAAGGAGGCTGAGGAGAGGTTGGTCGAATACAGGACCGCAGTGGAGCAGTCGGCCGATGGCATCGCGATGTCCGATCTGGCCGGCAACATCCGCTTCGTCAACGAAGCCTGGGCCAGGATGCACGGCTACTCCGTCGAAGAACTGATCGGCCGACACCTGAGCCTATTCCACACCCGGGAGCAAATGGAATCACAGGTCAGCCCCTTTAACCAGCGCCTCCGGGAGATCGGTTCACAGGAAGGTGACGTCTGGCATGTCCGCAGGAACGGCGAAGTGTTCCCCACCCGGATGACTACGACTCTCCTGAAGCGAGCCGACGGGGAGCCATTCGGGATGTTCGCGTTCGCGCGCGACATCACAGAGCAGAAGGAGATGGAGCGACAGCAGCGCGACCGCGAGATCACGGAGGCACGGGCGGACGAACTGAGCAAGTCGCGCCGCCGGTTGATAGAGGCTCAGGAGTCGCTACGCAAAGACATCGCCAGTCAGCTTCACGGGACGGTGCAGAACCGTCTCATACTACTGGCGCACAGGCTGGCCGAGCTCGAGGCCGGACCGACATCTGAACGGACGACCGAGGAGCTAGCCGGCATCCGCCACAGACTCGAAGAACTGCAAAGAGATCATATCAGGCCTATCAGTCACCGCCTTTTCCCGTCCATACTCAGGCTGGGCATAGCTGCCGGCCTGGAATCTCTGGTAGACGAGTATAGCTCTCAGCTACCCATCGATCTTCGAATCAGCCAGAACCTGAGAGACGGAGAACAGGCCGACAGAAGACTCGTCCCCGACGACGTGAAGCTGGCGCTGTACCGCGTGGCCGACGAAGTCCTGGTCAATATCCTGAAACACACACCAACGGTGAACAGTGTAGTGATGAAGCTGTCTCTGTCCGACGGCGGCATACTACGTCTTACCGTGAGCGACGATGGCAGCGGTTTTCAAGAACCGAGCCGCTCTCACGGTATCGGCCTGGCGCTCATATCTGACTACGCTGAGGCGGCGGGAGGCAGCTGTACCGTGAGAAGCATTCCCGGCAAAGGCACACGAGTTACGGCACAGGTGCAGCTTGCAGAGACTGAAGCAGGGAGGAGACGGAGAGGTCGGACTTCGGGATGAAGGCCGAAGCGCCTTCCAGGGCCGCCAGCCTGGAATAAACCGGGGCACCGTGTGAACTCACCACTATGGTCCTGACGCCCGGACAATGGGCGCTGATGTAGCCGGCCAGCTCCAGTCCATCGCGGTCGGGCATGTTGACATCAAGAACAACCACGTCGGGATTCAGAGTATCGAGTAGACCCAGGCACTCGCCACCATCGCCTGCCTCTGCCATGACATCGAAGCGCTCGCTGGCTTCCAGCAGAGAACGCAGCCAGCCCCGGAACAGCGGGTCGTCATCAACCAGAACAGTGCGGTACACGTGAGTCTGGCCCCCGGTCCTCTGACCCTCCATGCTTACACAATAGCACCATGCTGCCATCACGTAACAGCGTGCCAACACGGTATCGGGCAAGAGTGGGCGGTCCCGCGTCTAGCGTACCCGCGAAGACTTCAGGAAGGCCAGGGCGGCCTTGACCCGCATGTTGATCTCCGGTTCTCCGGAGAGACTGAGATGCTGGTAGATGACGTTTATGTAGCCTTCGACCGACTTCTCCTCCAGCGCCAACTCCCTGGCGATAGCGGCGTTACTCAGTCCCTCCGCAAGCAGGCGCAGCACCTCCTGCTGCCTCGGTGTGAGCCTGTCGACTACAGAGCCCACCCGCGGGCTCAGCTTTGCCATCAACGATGGATCCATGACCACCATGCCCCGTGCACACCCCTCAATGGCCAGGACAACCGTGGATAGATTGCGAACCGTTTGCTTGAGAAGATACGCCCATCCCGCGCTCTCCCCCAGTGGGAGGCTGGTCAGATAACGGGGATCGTCATGAGAGGAAAGGATAACGATGCCGATGCTCGGGTTCTCCTTCTTGATTGCCAGTGCGGCTTCAATGCCATCCATCTCCCCCGCAAGCTCAATGTCCATCACAACAACGTCTGGCGCGGCGTCCCGGGCAATCGCGATGGCTTCCTCACCTTCTTCCGCCGTGGCCACCACCTCCATGCCGGCCTGCCGTGACAACGCGCCGACCAGCATTTCGCAGAAGAGGGCTTCGTCCTCTATCACGGCTACCTTTATCTTCTTCTCGGGCATTCTCCCGGTCTCACTTCGCGGATCAGACTCCGGACAGGCACAGGCTCACGCTTCAGATCCAACGGTGCCTTCCGATATTCTACACCGTGTTGACATGGCAGGCAAAGAGGGTGCTACCACGATACCCAGTGAGTTGTTCTCATGTTAGTATTGGCGAGTTCGGATTACACGGAAGACGCGTGCACTACACGGAGGTAGCAAATGGCAACAACCACTAAGCGAAGAACAAGTGTGGCAGGTCAGAAGCCACGCAGAAGTAAAAAGGAGGAGAATAGTATGCCCAAACAATCAGAGGACAACGGCCTGTATCCAAAAGCATCGGTGGCGCTGTACAGAACGCGTGACCTGCTCTTCAGATGCGAGGACCGAGCAGTCGGCAAGTTCGGGCTCACTGCTGAGCAGTACTCGGTGCTGGCGGCTATCAAGCAGCTCGATGATCCGGTAAGGCCGACGGACGTCGGACGGTTGCTGGACCACAAGGTAAACACAGTAAGCATGATAGTCGACCGAATGGTCAATGCCGGTCTGGTGGATAGGGTGAGAGACCTGCCCGACCGCAGAGAGGTTCGTCTGATCATCGCCCCCAAGGGAGAGAAGGCCTTCAAGCCGGCACATACGGCAGCCACGAAGCTCAGCAGGGAAATGCTGGCGTCGCTGTCGCAGGATGAGGTCAAGACCCTGATCAAGCTCCTCGAGACCATAAGAACCAAGGCATATAAGCAACTCAGATAGTGGAACAGGCGACCGTGTCCCGGCAGGTATGACCTAGTGGGACACGGTCGACCTGGTGAACGGGCGGCTATGGGACCGGCAGTTTCGCTTTAGTCATAGACGCTCTAAGAGGATCGCCCGGATTTCTCACTCTGTAAGTTGCAAACTAGATTCAGCGTTCAGGTCTCGATCTACGATACAGGAAAGCTATAACAAGGCGCTACAGCCTTTGGCCTAACCACCCGGGGCATCGCACGTTACCTCATGATGACCTCCACCCCATCAGCACGATTGACATATGATGTGTCAGACTGTATCATGCTACTCAGTACTGATCAGGCAAGGCTGTACAGGCCATTAATCCGGCCGGAAGCGGACGATCGCGACGCGAACAATGTCGGAGGAGCAAGACCACTACGAAGTACTCGGTGTTTCGCCGGATGCCAGTACGGAGGGCATTCGAGAAGCATACCGCAGACTTGCCTTCAGATATCATCCGGACAGAAACCAGTTGAGAGGGGATGCCGATGAGAGGATGGCGCGGATAAACGAGGCTTATACCATCCTCTCCGACCCGCTGAGACGCAAGGCGTACGATATCCCGCGGGGACATGGCAGCAGGGTACCACTTTTCGAGAAGGGCACCCGGGTGAAGGTCAACTCTAGCTCGGCGTCACTGTACAGAGGCCGCACCGGAGTCGTAGACAAGGATCCCATAAAGGACACGTTTCGCTTCTGGTACAGGGTCAGGTTCGAGTCGCAAGGCTTCGAAGCGATCAGTCGCTTCGCCGAGGAAGAGCTTGACGAGGCAGGCGGCTAGCTCCAAGCCCGGTGGTGACCGGCACAGACAACGGAAAGCTATCGCCGGTGCGCAGTCCCTGCTTCAGTAGTCGTCTATACTGTCTGCGGTTGCGAGAGCAGTGAAAACACCTTCTGATGATCAACGCACAATAGCAGCGAAAATATGGCGGAGATAACTGGACACCTTCGAGTGGTTGCCGCAGGGTGATGGACATATCGTGCTGTTGAGCACGCTCTGTGATTTATGATGCCGGAGGAAGTAGTCGCGACAGGCACTGGCCACGGCTGTGATGGCCACCCCGTTGATGATAATCCTATGCCCTGCTTTCGCTGCGGTATCTGCTGTACCTGTTACCAGGCTCCGCTTGACGCCCGTGATATTGAGAACATAGCCTCAGTCCTTGGAGTGTCTGAGCCGGAGTTCATCTCCAGGTACGCTCTCAAGGTCCCGACCAGGGAAGGCTACCTGCTGCGAAAGCGTGACAGGGGCTGTGTATTCCTTGCGTGGGAGGGCGAGAGAGCCCGATGCGTTATACATCCCTCGCGTCCTCAAGCCTGCCGCGTGTGGCAGCCCGGCCTGTCCCAGCCGGCCTGCCTCGAGGGATTGGCCAGGCTCAAGACGAAGGGCCAGCTAAGGCAGATCGATGAACTCCTAGGGTCCGACGAGGAGAGGACACAGTTCTACCTGTCGCTGGAGAAAGCCCTTGCCACTAACGGAAGAACGTAGAGGTCGTCGTTGCCGGCCATACGCCCGGATCTCCGCCTGGGCCTTCAGTTGATAGTGCGGCGAATGCGGCTTATCCACCGGAGTCCGGCAGGTTCACCATGGTCTCAGGCTTCTCCTTAACCCTCTTCATGTCCTCCCCGCAGCACACCAGCGTGCCGCCACCAACCTCGATCACCTCGACCTTATTGCCACAGATCCTGCACAGGTACTTCTCTCCGTAGTTCTCGACAGCCATACGACACCCCCTTTTTCGCCGGGTCGTCCCGGCCGAACTGAAAAACGCCTCTTCCGATACCGAGCAAGCCTGGCGGAGGAACAGGGGGCTGACACGCAAAAGCTCCAGGGCACCGTGCAGAACGACATCATCAAGGAATA
>JAWOGR010000125.1:0-10238 GCA_046496625.1 Dehalococcoidia bacterium
TGGTGAGACCTTACATAATCCATCACCCCCGGCATGATCTCCCCTGCCTTGCCCCGGATGACCACCTGCGCCTCATGGTCGAGTGGTGTCTGCGTCAGGTTGACAATGGCCAGGGCGGCGCCGGCACCGATAGCATACGTCGGCATGTAGGCAGCCGGGTAGACCGTGAGGGTCGAGCCGATCACAATGAACAGGTCGCACTTCTGTGCCCGGCGGGTGGCTTCTCGTAGCGTCACTATCGGCAGCTGCTCTCCGAAGAGCACCGCATCCGGCTTGAGAATGCCCTTACAGTCACGGCATTCGGGGATCTCTGTCCCGTCCCGGACTGCCGGCAGCATTTCGGGCAGCGGAAACCGTTTTCGGCAGCTCAGGCAGATTACACGTCGCATGTTGCCGTGAAGCTCGAGAACCCGGTCTTCGGGCACTCCCGACTTCTGGTGGAGGTTATCTATGTTCTGGGTGATGACGCAATCAAGCTTGCCCATGCTGTGGAGGTCGGCGATGGCGCAGTGGGCGGGATTCGGGGCGGCCTCGGCGAGAAGCGCACCTTGAGCTGACATCTTCCAGAATGCCCTGCGGGATTCGGGGCTGCTGACGAACCTCTGAATCGTGAAGTCCTCGGGATCATACTTGCTCCAGATCCCGCCCGGGCTGCGGAAATCTGGTATGCCCGACTCCGTACTGACTCCGGCACCGGTGAACGCTATGATCTTGCGGGACCGAACGATGAGCTGGGCCAGCCGCTCCATTTCTTCTGTCATCCTACTTCATTCCGCGGTCGGAGTTCCGACGGTCTCTCACCGACGACCGGAGCACGCCCGTCACTACCCTGGGGATGCCGCCGAGATCGGGTGTCAGCTCGATGGTGGCCTGCGGGAGGTGCGCCCTGACTAACGAGGTCACCGCATCCCCCTGGCCATAGCCGATCTCCAGGAGAAAACAGGCATCGTCAGCGAGCTTCGCCGGCACCTGTTCCACCATCTCCCGTATCACGTCGAGTCCGTCCTCGCCGCCGGACAGCGCAATCACGGGCTCGAAGCGCCTGATCTCCGGGCTCAAGGCGGCGAGATCGTCGGTTGTGACATAGGGCAGGTTGGCCACTATCATGTCGACCGGTTGCGGCAGTGGCTCAAGCAGGTTGCCGCACAGTAGTTCGACACGGCCGTCAACCGCGTGACGCCGGCAGTTCGTCTCCGCCACCTGAAGTGCAGAGGGTGAGACATCGATAGCATAGACTCTCGCCTCGGGCAGAGCCCGGGCCAGGCTGACGGCGATAGCTCCGCAACCGGTGCCGATGTCGGCGATGGAGAGTCTGCTGCCGGGTTGGTACAGGCGACGGGCAAGCTCCACGGCCCGCTCCACCAGGAGTTCCGTCTCGGGGCGGGGGATGAGGACACGACGGTCTACTTGAAACTCGAAGTCGTAGAAACGGCATTGCCCGATGATGTAGGCTGCGGGCTCGCGGTCGAGCCGGCGGCGGACAACGCTTGATAGGCGCTCTGTCTCTGCCGGCGTCAATTCCCTCTCCGGTGCTGTGTGAATCTGAGTTCTGGACATGCTCAGGACGTGGCCCAGCAGAAGCTCGACCTCCGCGCGGGCATCATCGATGGTGGCGTCTAGCAGTGCTTGAGTGACGGACTGCAAAGCTTCACGCAGCGTCATGCGAAGGACGCTTCCAGTTGCTCGACCTGCTCCCTGCTGGACACCGCTTCGATGACCTCGTCCAGTTCGCCTTCCAGGATCTGCTGGAGGTTGTGGAAGCTCAAGCCGATGCGGTGATCGGTGACCCTGTTCTGAGGGTAGTTGTAGGTGCGGATCTTCTCCGCCCGCTGGCCGCCCCCTACCTGCATGCGGCGCTCCTTGCCGATGCTCTCGGATTGCTTCCTTTGCTCAATGTCGAGCAGCCTGGCTCGAAGGACAGCCATGGCCTTCAATTTGTTTCTTATCTGAGACCGGTCGTCCTGGCAGGAAGCCGTTATGCCCGTCGGCACGTGCGTGATGCGGACTGCCGTAGTGAGCTTGTTGACGTTCTGGCCTCCGGCACCGCTGGCGTGGAAGAACTCTATCTTGAGGTCGTCGGGGCTGATGTTCAGCTCGATCTCATCGGCCTCGGGCAGGACGGCCACGGTGGCGGTCGAAGTGTGGATGCGGCCCGAAGCCTCGGTAGTCGGAACCCGCTGTACGCGGTGGACGCCACGCTCGTGCTTGAAGCGGCTGAATGCGGCCTTACCGCTGACCTCGAATATCAACTCCCTGAAGCCCCCGATCTCGCTCTGGCTGCTGTCGATTATGTCCACCTGCCAGCCCTTGGCCTGGGCATACCTGCTATACATGCGGAACAGGTCCGCTGCGAAGAGGCCGGCCTCGCCTCCCCCCGCTCCCGCCCTGATCTCTACTATGACGTCCTTCGCATCGTTGGGGTCTTTGGGAGTCAGCGCAGCCCTGAGCTTGTCGAGAAGAGCATCCTGCTCCTGCCTGAGCCTGCCTATCTCGTCCTTGATCATCGCCGTCATCTCCGCTTCGGTCCGGGAATCAAGCATCGGTTCGAGTTCAGCAAGTTCGGCTACCCTGCTCTTGTACTCCCGGTAGGTGACGACGATGTCCTCGAAGTCGGCCCTCTCCTGGCTCAGTTCCTGCAGCCGCTTGTAGTCGGTAGCCGTCTCCTCACGGGCCAGAAGCTCGCCCAGTTCCTCGTAGCGCTTCTCGATTAGCTCCAGTTTCTCAAACATCCTGAATACCATTATAATACAGCGGAATAGGCTGCTCAAATCTGGACGACTTCGGTCCACGATTGGTGGCCTTGCAGTCCCGGGCCTTGAGACTACTCGTAATCGCGCGCCGGGCTGAGGATCGTAACCGAATGCCGGGCTGGCCGTGATAGGCCGGTGGGATTCTGCTTGAGAACGAATGTGAAACCTGCGCCTGACTGCTATGAGTGCCTGCAGAGGCTGATTCCCCAGGCTGTCGGCCTGGCTACCGAGGATGCTTCTCTGGGGAAGCATGTGGCAGGAGAGGCACACAGGATACTGGAGGAGGAGTTCTCCTACAGCAGGTTGTGCATAGTCGTGGCCTCCAGGATTCACAGGGTTATCAGGGAGATGACCGGTACCTATGACCCTTACAGGGCGATGAAGGAGCGCGAGATGAGACTGGCCGGGGAGTTGTACTCAGAGCTGTCATCGCGGCTCGGGGAGGTGGATTTGGGCGGGGGAGGAGTGCAGGGCGATTCCCGCAGGGATGGTCTTCGAGGCCATCTGGAACTGGCAGCCGCCGCTAATGCCATCGATCACTTCAGGGAACTCGACATCATAAGGGAGGACCTGAGGAGGCCGGTCAGGTTTGCCATAGATGATGTGGCGCGTCTTGCGACAAAGCTAGGCAAAGCGAAGAAGGTTCTCTATCTTGCCGACAACGCCGGCGAGATCTTCTTCGACCTGCCCCTAGTCAAGAGACTTACGCAGGATGCGGAGGTTATCTATGCGGTCAAGCCCGAGCCGGTTCAGGACGACCTTACTCTGGAAGATGTGAGGGAGACCGGCCTTGCGAGAGAGTTTGGCAGGGTTATGAGCACGGGCGTAGCATCACCGGGGGTGATCTTCTCTCTGGCATCGGCCGAGTTCAGAGAGGAGTTCGAGTCGGCGGACCTGGTGTTCGCCAAAGGAATGGGGCACTATGAAGCCCTGTCGGAGCTTGCCGCGGAGGGCAGGGTCTTCCATTGCCTCAAAGTCAAGTGCCAACCGGTGGCGGACTCGATCGGTGTTCCGCTCGGCAGCTATGTGGCCATGCTGAGGTGATATCAGGCATCGGTCGGGGCTGCCGGACGGGTCCCAAAGAGATCTGGCAGTCCTCGTAGACAGGTGCGCTTCAGTCGCGAGTCTTTCATGTATAATAGCCACGGATGACGAGACCCACTAAGCGCGAAGCCTTGATAGCCGGGATATCCGTAGGTATCACCATAACCCTGGGCATTCTCATCATCAGCAACCGAGAATACATACTACAGATATCACGGTGGGGCTATGTCGGTTGCTTCGTGATCAATGTCATCACCTCGGGCACTCCTATTCTGCCCGGATTCGGCACTGTCTTCACTTTCACGCTGGGTGGCGTGCTGAATCCTGCCATAGTCGGTGCCGTGGCCGGGATCGGTGAAGCGATAGGCGCTACGGGCGCCTATTTCACTGGATACGGCGGAGTCGGCATATTCGGCAACCGAGACAGCAAGCTGTATCTTCGATTCAGCGGGATCATCGAACGTCACGGCTCCAAGGCGGTCTTCCTGCTGGCGGCACTGGTTACCCCGATCTACTATCCGTTGGCTGTGTTCATGGGCATGGCGCGCTTTGGCTGGGTGAGATTCTTCCTTGCCACCTGGGCGGGCAGAACTGTGAAGAGCATGATAGCTGCCTATGTGGGATACTTTGGTCTGCGGACCATACTGCAATGGCTGGGCCTGGACATCTAGCTTGAGTTTCGCACGCTGTTCTGCTATATTCTGCATTCAGGAGGGGCTGTAGCTCAGTTGGGAGAGCGTCTGACTGGCAGTCAGAAGGTGGTGGGTTCGAATCCCATCAGCTCCACCAGAGTTCTTCAATCTGTCCCGACCGCAGGCGCAGTTCCGCGCGATAGATGACCACTGGTCGCTTATGTGCTCCGCCCGTGGTGAGCCTGCGGAGGGTGTTGCGACAATGCCCTGTTGCGGCTATGCGTTAGCTTCGGTCAGATGTGCTATGGTGTTGTCTGTCTCGAGTGCGGGCAACGGGCGGTGAGTCCTCAGGTTGATGGGATCCCTTTGATCATCCTCCAGACGAGGTTTCCGCAGAGGACAACCACATCCTCGGTGGGCAGGTAGTCCGTTATGTTGGCATCGAAGAGCACGTTCGCCGAGGGAGGAACCTCGTCATCACCCTGCCAGAGGGCCAGGGTAATCGGCACATGAGGGAATCCATTGATGGTCGCGGACACGTCTCCGAGCTCGGCTCTGCTGCCACCGAAGTGAGCGGCAGCCTTCGTCAACAGGTCGGGCTGCTTTCCAAAGCGGCCGGCCAGAGGAGACACTACCCTCTGGAAGAACGCCGGGTAGTAACTGATGCCTCCCGGGACCTGTTTGAAGGTGATGAGTTTGCCCGTAGGCTCCGTACCTTGTGCATGGTTGAAGTAGTGGAGTATAAGTATCTTGTCAGTCAGGGGCGCTTCGGCAGTGCTGCCTGCTAGCGAGAGTTCGACATCGGGGAGGGCGATGTGGTAAGGCTGGTTCAGGTAACTGATGACTATCCTGTCCGGCCCGGCATAGTGTGCGCCGCTCTTTCGGCATTGCTCCTCAAGATCGCCGATGCCGGCCAACTGCTTGCGGGCCAGGTCATAGGAAAGCTGGTAAGACTCTTCCCTGGGGCCTTGGGACGCAGATCGGTTGCTCTTCATCATGAGGCAAGATTAGGGCGGGGCAGGAGCCCTGCCGCCTCCACTATTTCCGGCACGACCTCTTCCCACTCAATGGCCATGAGGTGGATTCCGGCCACACCCTCGATCTCGCGGACCTGCTTGATGATGTCCACACAGAGGTTGATGCCCTCCCGGGACACCTGTTCCTTGGTGGGTGCTCCCTGCAGTCGTTCGATTACGCTGTCAGGCACGTCCATTCCGGGAACCCTTGTCTTCATGTATCTTGCCGCACCCATGGACTTTATGGGGGCGACGCCGGCCAGTATTTTCACGCGCTCATGCAGGCCCCTGTCGCGCACTCCCTTCATCCATTCGGCGAACTTGTCTACGTTGTAGATGATCTGAGTCTGGATGAAGTCGGCGCCGGCCTCCACCTTCTTCGCAAGCCGGGGGACCCTGAACTCGAAGGGGTCGGCAAACGGGTTCTCGGCAGCCCCGATGAAGAGACGGGGTTCGACCGCCATCTCGTCCCCGCACTGGAACTTCTTCTCATCCCGCATGTCTCTCACCATCTTGAGCAGTTGAATGGAGTCAAGATCGTAGACGCCTCTGGCTGCGGGGTGGTTGCCGAACTTCTGGTGGTCGCCGGTGAGGCAAAGCATGTTGTTTATGCCCAGCGCTGCGATACCCAGCACATCCATCTGGAGGGCGATGCGATTCCGGTCGCGGCAGGTCATCTGTACGATGGGATCCATGCCTTCCTGCTTGCCCATGACGGCGGCGGCCCAAGATGCCATGCGTACGACGGCCGTCTGGCCGTCGGTGATGTTGAAAGCGTCCACGTGTCCCTTCAGTATCTTTGCCTTCTTTCTGATCACCTCGGGATCAGCGCTTGCCGGGGGTCCCAGCTCGCCTGTGACCGCGAAGTGTCCGGCCTCAAGTACCCGCTCCAGATTGCTCTTGCTCTTCATTGCTCCTCCGGTTGTTTCATTAGTCACGATGCGATCGGGACATCCAGGAAAGCCTTCTTGCTGCCGGTCATGAAACAGGGCTTACATTCCAATTCTTGGGTGGCCCCAGCCTGTCCAGTGTCTCAAGCTGTCCCAGCCGGGCAAGGCGGTCGTAGATCTGTTGCCAGATGCACGGCATGTCGGGATCGACTTCACACTTGCCGTTCTGTGAGCCGCCGCAGGGACCGTTGAGAAGGTTCTTGGAGCAGAGAGCGACCGGACAAAGGCCTCCCGTATAGTTGAGATAGCACTCCCCGCATTGCTCGCAGTTGTATTCCCTGGCAGTGAGTCCCTGAAAGCCGTTGAGATGAAGGGTGTCGCAGCAGGTGTAGACCAATTTGTCCTCCAATAGCGAGGACACAATCTGTGCTCCTACCCCGCATGAAGAGACGAGGATCACCTCTGCCTTTCCGATCTCGGTGGCGTACGCGTTGATGTACTCCTGGCTGTAATCCCTGTGACAGAGATAGTCGAGGGTGGCTTTGCCGACTATCTCCTCGTCCAGGCTGCCGATAAGCTCTTGCGCCTCCTCTACCGGATAATGAACGTCGCGACAGCCCAGGCATTCGAAGACGAATAGTTTCTTCGACGAGATCAGGGGGAGTATCTCTTCCTTAGCCTTGATTTGCACTGCGAGCATACGCCTTCTCCTGTCTTATGAAACTCAGAAGCGCTATCTTGGAGGCGCAGATGTATTCACAGCATCCGCACTCGACGCACTCCTCAACCTTGTGCTCAAGCGCCCTGCCCGGATCACCCTGCTTTCCGTACAGACCGTAGAAGAGAGGGTGAAGATGCATGGGGCAGACTTCGACGCAACGACCGCATTTGATGCAGTCTCTCTCCTCGGAAACGCCCACGGGATGTCGCCTGAGGACGGTCATTCCTGTGGTTCCCTTGATCGCGGCGGAATCGAGGTTGGCCTGGGGAATGCCCATGATCGCCCCGCCCATCTTGACATCATATTCCTCAAGAAGCCCCTCGACATCGTTGCCGAAGCAGTATCGCATAATGTCCCTGATGGGAGTGCCGATCTTGACCAGGTAGTTTCCGGGCCTGCTGAGCCCTTCTCCGGATACGGTTATGACCCGCTGGAACACGGGTATGCCCTTCGCCACCGCCTGATAGATGGCAAACAACGTGCCCACATTGGAGACCATCACTCCTACATCGAATGGAAGCCCCTTGGGAGGGGGAGGGACATCTCTGTCGACGAGTCTCTTGATCAATGATCTCTCAGCTCCCTGAGGATACTTGGTCTTCAGGCTTACCACCTGCACCGAGGGATACTTATCCGAGAACCTGCTCAGCGCCTCTATTGCTTGGGGCTTGTTCTCCTCGACTCCCATCAACACCCTGTCGACACCCAGGACCCTCTGAACTATCCCTATGCCGGCGAGTATCTCCTCGGTGTGTTCGATCATGAGCCTGTTATCGGTGTTGAGATAGGGCTCACACTCACAGCCATTCACGAGGAGGGTGTCGATTGGTTTGGGAGGGGAGAATTTGACGTGCGTGGGGAACATCGCACCGCCAAGGCCGACGATGCCGCTCTCCTTGATTATATCGAGCAAAGCTTCTTTGGGCAGTTCCTCATACCCGGTCCTCGGCTGGACCGACGGGTGTAGTTCTGCCTTGCCGTCGTTCTCTATGACCACGGCCAGCTCTTTGCGCGGTGCTGCGGGATAGGGCCTGTCTTCTACGGCGATCACCTTTCCGCTGATGCTGGAGTGGATTGCGGCCGAGACGAAGCCGTCGGCCTCTCCGATCTTCTGGCCGACCCTGACCATCTCTCCCGGTTCCACGATGGGCCTGGCCCTCTTGCCGATGTGCTGGCAGAGGAAGACCACCGCCGTCTGTGGTTCCGCAAAACGCTCTATCTTCTTGTCAGCAGTTGCCTCCTTCTTTTCCAGAGGATGGAACCCGCCGTAGAATCCCTCTCCTCTGAACTCACGGTTCTGCAGCGAGAGGTTGTTCTGCGTCTTCCAGGACGGCCTGGAGTAATCCCTTGTGTGCACGTAGCCAGACGAGGGGAGTTCTCCGCGTCTGGTCAGTCGGTCATGAATTCTCACCCACGCACAGTCAACGTCGGGGTTCACCTCGCACTTTCCGTCGGTTGCCCCGCCGCAGGGGCCGTTCAGGAGGCCTTTAGCGCAGTTCGTGATGGGGCAGATCCCGCCGGTCAGGTTCAGATAGCACTGGCTGCAAGCCGCGCACCTGTCATCCTCAAGCGAGATGCCGTGATAGCCCACCTCAGAAGGGTAGTTGAGCCCGTGCGGCACCGAGTCGGACAGCGCGTAGACAGGTGTCTGTTCGAAGAGTGCGGCCACAAACTGAACTCCCAGGCCGCAGGACATCACTCCTATGCTGTCGGAGTCACCGAGGTCCAGAGCCCGTATCTTCCTCTCGGACAGGAACTCGTTGCACAGAAAGTCAACCCGGGCGTGCCCCGCAAGCCTGGCGGCGTCTTCCCCCACTGTCTCCACAAGTTGAGCGTACTGGTCCTCGTCTTCCTGTTCGAACACTTTGTAGCACTTACCGCATGACAGGACGAACATCCGGTTGACGCGCCGGAGAACCTCCTTGAGTTCCTCTGCAGGTTTCGGTTTGAACTTGGTGTAGTCCCTCAGATGTGTTTCCATGTCGTATGAACCTCAGCCGTAATTCTATTCGTCAATCCCCGTCTCATTACTCCACACCCCTGAAGTGCCGGTCTGGCCTCGCCGCACAGATTCGCCAAACCGCCGTATTCTAAACCATTTGGCGCCTGTTTCACAAGCTCTGTACTCGTTCCTCAGCAACTCTCTCACAGAGACAGGTTGTCGACTATCTCTCTGGCCTTTAGCTGAAGGGGAGATTCGGCAGGGAGATCGAGCACCGGCCTTCCTCTCGTTTCGAGTTCTGACATGCCCGGTTCTTCCGGAATGAGGGCGAAGACCTCGAGGCCCGAATCTGCGACGGCCTTGTCGATCTCGGGAGTCAGTTCGCCTTTGACCCGGTTGATGATGAGCCCTGCCCTGCCCACGTTAGCCCTCAGTTCCTCGATGAGCTTCTTCAGCCGGCCTGCGGCGGTGATGCCCCTTATGGTCGGGTCGGATATGATGAGCAGGACATCGATGTCCCTGGTTGTCTGGCGGCTGATGTGTTCAAGCCCTGCCTCACAGTCCATTATGATGTAGTCGTACTTGTGATCCTCGACTAGCTTGTCCAGCGAGTCGCGCAGGAAGCGATTGGAGGCGCAGTAACACCCCGGTCCCTCCGGGCGTCCCATGGCCAGAAGGTCGAATCCTTTGGATTCCGCCAGAGACTCCACTATCTTGCCGAACAGGTACTCCTGCTTGACCATAGTGGGGCTCAGCTTTCCCCTGGATACATCATCGGTCATCTTCTCCCTTATTGTGCCGACAGTCTGGCTGTCATCAAGGGGCAGTCCCAGCGCCTGGTTGAGATTCGTGCTGGGATCGGCGTCCAGGGCAAGGACCAGCCCTTTCTGTGAGAGTATCTTGACGAGCAAAGCGGCGATAGTGGTCTTGCCTACTCCCCCTTTTCCCGCCATGGCGATTGTCTTTGTCATTTCTTGCTTCTCCTTCCGGGTGGCTCCGGCGAAGGCAGTGAACTAACAGGCGATAGCTTCACCACTGCGTCATATTCAGTCGGGCAGACATCCAGGCACGTGCCGCACTTGGTGCACTTCTCCTGATCTATGACCTTGACCTCCCCCTTGCCTCCCTTGATTGCTTCTGTGGGACATGTGAGCACACAGTGTTCGCAGGCTCTGTCGCACCTGTCGGGCAGGATATAGTAGACAATGAGGTCCGTGCAGACCTTAGCCGGGCAGGTTTTGTC
>JAWOGR010000144.1:0-5924 GCA_046496625.1 Dehalococcoidia bacterium
TGGAAGAAGATGTTGTCCTTGCCGAGGAAGTAGTAGCTCCTGGCGTCGCCCTGCCAGAAAGGCCGCCAGGCATCATCATCGCCCTGCGACTTCGCCCATTCCTTGCTTGCCGATAGATAGCCGATAACATTCTCGAACCACACATACAGGCGCTTGCTCTCAAAGCCCGGCTGTGGCACAGGTATGCCCCAATCAAGGTCGCGTGTGATGGCCCTGTCTCTCAGTCCTTCGTTGAGGAAGTTCCAGGCGCCACCGAGGACATTGCGTCTCCAGTGCGTCTGCTCTCTTATCCAGTCGGCCAGCCTGTCCTGAAAGGCAGATAGTCGCAGGAAGAAATGTTCCGAATACTCGAAACGGGGCGCCGTGGAGCAGAGGACGCAACGAAGACCATCGAGTTCCGAGGGGCTTACAGGTTTGCCGCACTCATCGCACTGATCGCCCCTGGCCCTGTGGCAGGCGCAGTGAGGACAGGTTCCCTCCACGTAGCGGTCGGGAAGGAAACGCTGACACCTGGGGCAGTAGGCCTGCAACACCTTATCCTTGTAGAGGTATCCATTCTTCAAGAGGGTCAGGAATATGTCGTGAGAAACCTCGAAGTGATCAGGAGTGTGGGTGGTGGTGTACAGATCGAATGAGATGCCCAGCCTCCTCCAGCCGTCGACGAACTGCCTGTGATACTTGTCCGCCACCTCCAGTGGAGTGAGTCCCTCTTGCTCAGCGCGGATGGTGACCGGCGTGCCGTGCTGGTCGCTACCCGAGACCATGAGTACATCATTGCCCTTGAGCCGATGGTAGCGGGCGAAGATGTCGGCGGGCAGGTAGGTCCCTGCAATGTGGCCCAGGTGCAGCGGGCCGTTGGCATAAGGCCAGGCAACACCTATGAGAATACGCTCGCTCAAAGCCTTCTCCTTAGCATCGATTCACCACGGCCCGTTCACAGTGCTCTTCTCCGGTGGTGAGTTTCCCTCGCTCCGGGCGACCACTATCGGCACCTACTCTCCGGATGGTGGACTGTCTGCCTTCTTTCCTTTCTTCTTCTTGGGCGTGACGTGGTCCCGGCCGGTACGGCATTCGGCACATAGACGCTTCTTCTCTTCGCCATCCTCATCCACTACCAGGTAATGCTCTCCATACTCAAGAGGACGGTGACAGCCGTCGCACTCTACTTTTCCTATAGCAATACAACCTCGACGCACTTTAACTCCTTCTCTCAGATTTCCGCCAGGCTCTGGTCATGCCCTCGATAACGAGGGTGAACTCGCCTCTAGGTTCTGTGAAATGCTCCCTGGCCTCACTTACGTTGCTGCGGAAGATCTCCTCATGGATCTTGGTTAGCTCGCGACACACTGAAAGCCTTCTGTCTCCCAGAATCTCCTCGATATCACTCAATGCCTCTCCCAGGCGATGGGGCGTTTCAAAGGCCACCAGACTCCTGCGCTCATCCACCAGCGAACTGAACAGCCGCTGTCGCTGACCCTGACGCCGGGGCAGAAAGCCGAGGTACACGAACTGGTCTGTAGGGAGCCCGGAGACCACCAGAGACGTTATGACGGCGGAGGCTCCGGGAACGGGCACCACGCAGATCCCGCGTTCTATGGCAGCTACGATAAGGTTGTACCCGGGGTCGCTCAGTCCGGGCATGCCGGCTTCGGAGACCAGCGCCAGGTCTTCGTTCTCGACACAATCCAGCAGGTGTTCAAGCTTCGCTCTCTTGCTGTGTTCGTGATAGCTGGTCATCGGAGTCTTTATGTCATATGCATTGAGTAGCCGGCGCGTGGTTCGGGTGTCCTCGGCCGCAATGAGCTTCACTTCCCTCAGAATGCGCAGGGCACGGAGCGAGATATCCTCCAGGTTGCCTATGGGCGTAGCTATGACATATAGAGCGGGCACGGTGAGGAATTATACTTAATCACCGTGATTTTATCTACAGGCTGTCTTGACTGCCGGGCAACTGTCATCGGGAGGAAGCCCCGACGAAGCGGGGCGACGTACGGGTGTTGGAGTATGCCGTTGCCGTGCGCGGATGCCTTGACTTGATGAGGAGATGTCTGTATAGTTTCTGCCAACCCCCATCAGGTTGTGAAGTATGCCTCACCATAAACTCAAGGAGATGGAGCGCGCCTACGGATTCGATGAAGTCGCGCTCGTCCCGGGCGACATAACCATCAATCCCGACCAGACCGACATCAGTTTTTCGGTAGGACCCCACACAATGTCCATTCCCATCCTCGCTTCAGCGATGGATGCTATTGTCGACCCGGGGTTTGCCGTCAAGTTTGGCGGGCTTGGCGGGTTGGCCGTTCTCAATCTCGAAGGGGTACAGACGAGGTATGAGGACGCCGGTGAGGTGCTGGCACGCATAGCCGGAACTCCCGAGAAAGAAGTAACCTCGCTGCTACAGAAGATCTACTCCGAGCCTATCAAGGATGATCTCGTCAGCCAGCGGATCCGGGAGATAAAGGAATCGGGCGCGGTCTGTGCGGTATCGGTAACCCCGGCCAATACGAAACGACTGGCTCCCATAGCCAAGGATGCAGGGGTGGACATACTTGTCGTGCAGTCCACTGTGACCACGGCGCGGCACATATCCAAGAGCTATCGGGGGCTGATCCTGCCCGAACTCTGCCAGCAGATGTCACTGCCTGTAATAGTGGGCAACTGCTGCACCTACAGTGCGGCAATGGACTTGATGAGAACAGGCGTCGATGGAGTCCTGGTTGGAGTGGGGCCCGGTGCCGCCTGTACCACCCGTGAGGTCGTCGGTGTCGGAGTTCCCCAGATAACCGCGACGCTAGAGTGCGCCGCCGCCAGAGAGGCATATCTTAAGGAGAGCGGGAAGTACGTGCCTGTGATAACGGATGGAGGAATTCGTACCGGCGGTGACCTGTGCAAGGCATTCGCTGCCGGTGCCGACGCAGTCATGATAGGCTCGCCTCTGGCCCAGTCAAAGGAGGCGCCGGGCAAGGGCTATCACTGGGGTATGGCTCATCCTCATCCGGCCTTGCCCAGAGGGACACGCATTAAGGTCGGCACCACCGCTACACTGGAGCAGATTCTTCTCGGTCCTACCTCGATCACCAACGGCACGCAGAACCTGGTAGGCGCCCTGCGCACCGGAATGGGAGTGTGCAGCGCCCGGACGATCAAGGAGATGCATCAGGTCAGGATGGTCATCGCTCCGGCCATAAGGACCGAAGGCAAGTACTTCCAGGCTATCCAGAACGCCCCCTGACGACCTCACAGAAACGCGGAGACGGCGAACCAGGCTCCGAAGCCGATCAGGACCAGGGCACAGACTCCGAAGACGATCTTCTGCACCTTTGTTGTCCACCATCTCCTCGACTTGAATGTGCCTACCGACAGGAACTCACTCCATATCAGGTCACAGGGCAGATGGACCAAAGCCAGCAGAGCGACGGCCACAGGTCCGAATCTCGCAGCCCCCGCGACAAGGGCGACACCGACGGTTGCCCACCATATGTAGAAGGCAGGATTGGTGGCAGTGATGACTATGCCTGTGACCAACGGGCTATTCGGAAGACCTCCGACGGTGCCGGGTGATCTGCCTGAAGACCCGAACATCCGTAGTCCCAAATATACCAGGACGAGTCCGCCGGCGAGGTACATGACCTGTGAAACCTGCGGAGAAGCAATGAGGTGCCCGAGGCCGAAGTAGATGGCAGCTATAAGCGGAATCTCTACGATGCCGTGCCCCGCGGCAATCCAGGCTCCGGCGTGCCTGTTATTGTAGCCCTTGGCAACAGTTGCTGCGGTCATCGGTCCGGGCAGCATAACTCCTGTAACGGATATCGCCGCCACCGACAACAGATAGAGGCCAAGGTTCGGCTCCATGAACTGCTCTCAGGAGAAGGGGCTAAGGATAAACATCGTCATCGTCCTCATCGTCGTCTTCCGCGGACACAGCCCCGCCCGTGAAAGGAAGCATGGCGCCTGCCCTGGTCTTTCGTCCTCTGCGTCCTCCCGGGATGGCTTCGATCATCTTCTTCAAGTCGGTCAGCGACCCGGTCGAATGTGGCGGGAGGGCAAGCACGCCGTCTATCCCCAGTTGCCACAGCATGGCAAGCTCGGCTTGAGTGACCGGAGAGGGCAGTATCAGCATGACCGGCTTCTCCAGTAGATCGATAAACCTCCGGCAGGCGAGCAAGTGCTCGACGGCAACAAAAGGCTGTCCGGATCCGATACTGACGAATACGCCGTCTAACTCCAGGCTGTTCACCGCTCTGGCCATACCCAGGTCAAGCGATGGTTCCAGCATCAGGAATCTGCCTGCCTCCTTATTGCTCAGCACGGCGGCTGCCGCCGTCGTGTCGAGAACCAGGAAGTCGCACCCTGAAGCTACGAGCTCATTCGCCTTGTTGACGTCTGCGTCTTTCAGGAACACCCCCAGGGGAACGTCCCCGGCGGTGTCCAGCATCTTCTTGAATGCCCTGACATCCGGTATCTGCTCCATTAGCAGCCCGGCGTCGGCGTCGGCCGCGATCTTCGCCTCGGCTGCCTGTGTCCCGTGCAGACCGGCAACGAGCAACAAGGTGGAACTTTTCAACTCAGAGGTGGATACGTGAAAACCTATGCGAGGGGCTGCCGACCTGGAGAGGCTGCGTAGTCTGTCTGCGAACTTGCTCATATGACCTCCAGCCAGCGGTCGGATTCGAACCGACGACCGGCGGTTTACGAAACCGCTGCTCTACCCCTGAGCTACGCTGGCATCAAAGACGTTTCTGGGTCTGGTGCGGAGTGTTTCCCCGCATCGGCGTAATTATAGGCGAACGGGTGTCGGTTGTAAACGGGATTCCCGCTGTACGTGGGCGAGTTACATGTGGTGTCTATTGAAGCCGACGACCTGAGCGCAGAAGCCAGTTTGCTCAACGCCAGCCTCATGATGCCCTCTGAATGATAGTGTGTGATCATGCAGAACCCGACCGGTCGTCGGCTTCGTCTGAGCTGTCTGTCAGGACTAAGGGCAGAAGTGTGTCCGGTTGCTGGAACGTGTTGAGGGGTTAGAGGCCTTTCTGATAGACGAGGTCCTTCCTCTTGACCCTGAACCCCACCTTTTCATAGACCCCAATGGCTCTGGTCGTGTTGTAGTCGTCCACGCCCAGTAGCGCTCTGGAGATGCCCTTTGCCTTCAGGTTCTCGATGGCGTGGAGCATGAGACTGGCTCCCACCCCTGCTCTCCTGTGTGGCTTGAGGACGCCTATCACCGTGACCCAGCCGCTGCTTGTGTTCCTCTGCAGGTTGTACGTCTCGTCTATGGCGACGCCGACATAGCCAACGGCCTCTCCGTTCAGGACAGCGAAAAAGGATTCCCATTGTTTGACGTACGGGTTGTTCAGCAGGCGATGGCGTGTCTCCTCCAGTGTATGCGGCCGGAAGTTGAAGTGATCACTGAAGGCTTCGTTATGGAGCCGGTGGAAGAGCCGTATGTCCTCGTCCACATCCAGCCGGAGGCGTCTGATCGTCACCTCCTTGTTCTCTCCGACATCCCGGGGCACTTCTGCAAGATCCATCTCCATCAGGCTGAAGACCCGAACACGTTCGAATCCTAGCCTCTCGAATAGCCGCACGAGGTCTTCCCTGGCTGACTCGGCCCCGGCCTGCGCCGTTGTCATGCCCCGGGCTCTAAGCTCCTTGAGGGCAGTCTCTATGAGCTGCCTCTCGACTTCCCGCCCACGAAACTCGGGGATGACTCCGAGACGGATGAATCCCTGCCCGTCCGTTCGCGCCTTGTCGACGTAAGCGTGAACAATGCCGGCCGGCCGGCCCTTAAGCTCGGCGATGAACCTCCCGTCGAAGTCGAAGCCCGGGCGCTCCTGTTCAAGGAGGAACTCGTCGACTGTTATCGCCCGCCAGAACTCATCATCCTTACTGGCTGCGTTGAGGACGTCAACCCATACGGGCTCATC
>JAWOGR010000159.1:0-3070 GCA_046496625.1 Dehalococcoidia bacterium
ACCACGAGGTGCGTCAACTCGTGAACCAGGGCCCTCTCTCCCCATTCACGCCGGTCGGGAGAAATGCCTATTGCGATCGTACTGAACTCGGTGTAGGCAACGCCCCCCGTCCACTCTTGAGGGAATATCATGGCTCCTCTAAGATCCTCGGACGAGGCATAGATATAAATCCTGATCGGTCTCTCCGGGTAAGTGCCGATCTCGTCCGCCAGCCTGACCATACCCTCTTCACAGACAGCCATCAGTCCTTCAGCAAAGGCGCCGTCACCCAGGTACCAGAAGAGGGTAACCTCGCCACCTTGGGCATTGCCCGGGTCCGGCTGCGGACCCCCGCCGGTCAAGCTACGCCAGTCATAACGGTCGTCATCAAAACTCATCGACTCTGGCGCGGTCTGGAACCGGTTCCCCTCAGCATCCTCGATCACCCACCAGTAGCTGACCTCAGCGCCCGGAGGTAGACTCGCCTGCCTCATGTCCCACACCCAGGTGGCCTCTATCACGATGGCAGGCGTGAAATCCGCCCGGCCCTCGCTGACAACCTCTGCGTACTTCATCTTGTCGACGACATAACGGAGTCTGACATCGACGATATCGGCGGCACTATGAGCTTCGACGGTGAACGTCGCCTGCTCCGGAAAGTCCTTCTCAACTCCGACATCGATGACGACGATTCCGTTCTCTGCGCCCTCAGACAGCTGTTCGAGATGGCGCCCGAAATCGCCGGCACATATGTCGGTCCGCGCCTCAACCGGTGAGGGTGCTAACAGCAGCAACAAGGCCAAAAGTGCTAACGCTTTGCTCATTGTCATGTCCCTATTCTGGAACGTAGATAAGCTGTGATGAAACCATCCAGTTCGCCGTCGAGAACGGCTTCGGGATTGTGGACTTCATAGTCGCTGCGCAGGTCCTTCACCATCTTGTAGGGGTGTAGCACATAGCTGCGAATCTGATTGCCCCAACCGGCCTCGATACGATCGCCCTTGATCTTGGCCCTCTCCACATCCCTCTCCTTCTGTCCTGCCTCAAGGAGACGCGAGTAGAGGATCTTCATAGCAGCCTCCTTGTTCTGGTGTTGCGAGCGCTGGCCCTCACATGTCACGACCAGTCCGGTGGGGATATGAGTTATCCTCACTGCGCTGCTGGTCTTCTGCATATGCTGCCCGCCGGGACCGCTCGACCTGAACGTATCTACCCTCAGGTCTTCAGCGTCTATTCTTATGTCCAGGGCCTCTTCGGCCTCGGGCAGGACTTCCACAAGGACGAAGGATGTGTGGCGGGCATGGTCGGAATCGAAAGGCGACAACCGCACCAACCTGTGCACCCCGTGCTCGCCTTTCAGATAGCCATAGACATACTCTCCCTTGATCTCGACAACGGCACTCTTGATGCCTACCTCTTCGCCGGGAGAGACGTCCAGGACCTCCGCCTCATGATCATGCCGCTCTGCCCACCTCAGATACATACGGAGCAGCATGTCTGCCCAGTCCTGCGATTCCGTGCCGCCGGCACCGGCATGGAGAGCAAGCATGGCATTTCGCGTGTCGTAGTCACCGACAAAGAGTTGTTCGCCCTCCAGTTTCTCGAACTTCGAGCCCAGCTTCCTCACCTCGAGATGTAGCTCTTCCTTAAGCGAATCATCCTCCTCTCCCTCAGCCATGACGATCATCTCCTGAAGCTCGCCGGCCTTCTTCTCCACATCGTGCCAGGCAGTGACCAGATTCCTCTTGACCGCGAGCTTGCGCATGATTGCCTTAGCCCGGGCAGTATCCTGCCAGAAGTCGGGCTGTGCCGACTCCTGCTCTATCTTCGCGATCTCACCTTCCCTTGTCGGGAGGTCAAAGATGCACCATAACGTCGGAGATTCGCCTGCGCAAGTCTTCCAGATATTCCTTATCTTCCTGCATTTCACTCCAATCTGATAAGCCGATTGGGTCACCACACATATGCCGCCTGATCAATGCCCGGCACCATGACCAAGTGTCATGTCATTGCACCCTGCTCAAAAGAAGCTGTTGCCCGGAGGCAACAAGATGAGCAAGGCGGATAGGTTCAGGCAGCCTGTAACCACGGGAGCATTCTAGCACCCATTGTAAGGACGATGCCAGATCGATCTTGTGACCAACCGAGACATACACCGGCTTCACCCCTGACCTGGTTCTCAAGGCAGCCCCGATACAGTCACCCTTATCGAATAGCCCGGCATGAGAGCCACGCTCGTCGCCCGGAGCCTCATGGCAACCACAGAGGATCGACTTCGCGCAGCCTATCGTAGGCCTGTCCAGGAGAAGCCCGAGGTGCGAGGCCAACCCCAGCCTCCTGGGATGGGCGATCCCCTGACCATCGACAAGTACCAGGTCGGGAGCGTTTCTCACTCTCTCAAGGGCAGCCAGGATCAAGGGGCTCTCACGGAAGGACAGCAGGCCCGGAATATACGGAAACGAGATCTCCCCCTCCATGGTCGTTACTTCCACGCACCTTAACTCCGGGTATGAGAGAACCACGACCGCCGCTCTTGCCGCGCCGCGAACACGAGGAGAGGAGATGTCGACACCGGCGATCAGGCGGTGATCCCCAGCCTCGTAATCGGTCACAACCTTCTCAGCCAGGCTTACCTGTATTGCTTGCGCCCGCGCTACGCTCACACTCCACTCATGAAGGCTGTCGATCCTCACAGTCCAAATTATAGTGTATCCAGTCACAATGACAAATCCGGCAGCTGAGCCGACAGACAGAAGTCTCTTCCTGTCCGGCACACCTGTTGCTAAAGACGGATCGCTCTGCTATAATCGCAACCTGGTCAACCATTGGTTGTGAGTATGCCTGTCAGAAGTGATGCCGAGACTGCCTGTTCACAGACCGTTTTCGGCACCTGCCCGAGAAAGCTCTGAGGAGATGCGTTATGCCTGAGGAAATCACAAGCAGCGTAGGATCTATTGAGGCCGAAGCCGAGAAGATACTCGAAGAGGCCAGGAACAAAGCCAGGGATATCATCCTCGAAGCAAGAGAGGAAGCAAAGAAGATACTGTCATCTGATATGCCACTGAACGAGGCAAAGGACGAATGCGTCAAG
>JAWOGR010000012.1:0-11982 GCA_046496625.1 Dehalococcoidia bacterium
GGCTACCAGGCGTTACGCAAGGCTCTTCTGGAGCTTAGCCCCGAGCAGATTATTGGAGAGGTGAAGAGTTCCGGATTAAGGGGACTCGGTGGTGCCGGCTTTCCCACCGGCCGAAAGTGGGAGTTTTGTTACCAGGCGCCTGGCAAGCCAAAGTATGTTGTCTGCAACGCCGATGAAGGTGACCCGGGAGCATTTCAGGACCGGTCGACTCTCGAGGCAGATCCTCACTCAGTTATAGAGGGCATGGTGATTGCCGGCTACGCCATTGGGGCGGAAGAAGGCTACATCTACGTCCGGGCAGAGTATCCACTGGCGGTCAAGCGGTTGCAGATCGCGATTGGACAGGCAAGGGAAAGGGGATTCCTCGGCAAGAACATACTGGGGAGCGGGTTCAGTTTTGACATAAAGATCTTCCAGGGCGCCGGGGCTTTTGTGTGTGGCGAAGAGACGGCTCTGATAGCTTCCATTGAGGGAAAGAGGGGAATGCCCAGTTTCCGGCCTCCCTTCCCTGCGATATCCGGCCTCTGGGGGAAACCGACCCTGCTTAACAACACGAAGAGCTATGCGAGCATTCGTTGGATTATCGGTCAGGGAGCCGACTGGTTTGCCAGCCGGGGTGTCGAGAAGAGCAAGGGCACGGCTATCTTCTCGGTGACCGGTAAGGTGGCAAACTGCGGCCTGGTAGAGGTGCCGATGGGAACGACCCTGCGTGAGATCATCTACGGCATCGGCGGAGGAGTACCCGAAGGGAAGGAGTTCAAAGCAGTGCAGACCGGCGGTCCCTCGGGAGGGTGTCTGCCGGCAACTATGCTTGATACGCCGGTTGACTTCGACTCGCTCGCCGCAGCTGGTTCGATCATGGGCTCCGGGGGGATGGTGGTGCTGGATGAAGATACCTGCATGGTCGATGTGGCGCGCTATTTTCTTGACTTCACCCAAAAGGAATCCTGTGGCGAGTGTTCTTTGTGCAGGATAGGAACCCTGCAGATGCTGGAGATTCTCACAGCTATTACTCGCGGTGAGGGTGAGCCGGATGATATAGATCTTCTCATAGAGCTTGGTGAAGCGATCAAGAAAGGTTCACTCTGCGGTCTGGGGCGCACCGCTCCAAACCCCGTGCTAACCACCATCCGCTACTTCCGTGACGAATATGAGGCTCACATTCATGATAAGAGATGCCCGGCGCGTGTGTGCAAGGAACTCATCTCCTATCGTATCTCGCCGGACAGATGCAAGGCCTGCATGATATGTCTTAGAGAGTGCCCTGTTCAGGCGATAGAAGGTGCCAAGAAGCAAGTGCACGTGATCGATCAGGACAAGTGTATCCGGTGTGGCGTATGCATGAGCGTGTGTCCGAAGCGCTTCAGCGCGGTGGAGTGTATTCCGGGGAGAGTAACGAACGGAGGCCAATGATGATTGATGAGATTACGCTTGCGATTGACGGTCAGCAGATCAAGGCAAGCAAAGGGGATACAGTACTCAAGGCAGCGCTCGATCACGGAATCTATGTCCCCCATCTCTGTTATCACCCGGAATTGACACCCCTCGGTGGATGCCGGTTATGTATGGTCGAGATCGAAGGCAGAGGTCTCACCGTCTCATGCAAGGTGCCTGTCGAGGACGGAATGGTCGTGATAACGGAGAGCCCTGAGATCAACCAGGTACGCCGCATTGCGGCCGAACTACTCATTGCAGACCACGACAGCAGGTGTCTGGAATGTGCCAGGAACAATGACTGCAAACTACAGGAGGTCGCTGCCTACGTCGGTATTGACGAAAGGCGGATGGAGCGGCTGAAGAAGACAACCAGGAACCTTCCTACTGATGACTCAAACCCCTTCTTCAGCCGTGACATGAACAAGTGTATCCTCTGTGGCATCTGCATCCGGACCTGTGATGAAATCATGGGAGTAAACGCCATCGACTTCGCCTTTCGCGGTCATGATACTACGGTAAGTGCTATGAAGGACAAGCCCATCATAGAATCAGCTTGTGTGTCGTGTGGGGAATGTGTCGTCAGGTGTCCCGTGGGGGCACTGGTTCCCAGGACCACACAAAAGCCGGCCCGTGAAGTAAGAAGCATCTGCTGCTACTGCGGATGCGGTTGCGGTATTAAGCTCGGTGTGCGAGGAAACACTATCGTGGGGGTACAGGGCGATGTGGACGGTCCGGCTAACGGGGGCAGACTATGCGTCAAGGGCCGCTTCGGCATCGCCGAGTTCGTCCATCATCCGGGCAGGCTCACCACTCCCATGATAAGAAAGAACGGGAAGCTGGAGGAGGCATCCTGGGGAGAAGCGCTCGACCTGGTGGCCACAAGGCTGAGAGGCTATACACCTGCCGAAGTCGGAGTGATCGCCTCCGCTAAGGTCACCAATGAGGAGAATTATGTCATACAGAAGTTTGCCCGGGCAGTTCTGGGCACCAATAACATAGACCACTGCGCCCGTCTGTGTCACGCACCCAGCGTCGCCGGCCTGGTGCAGAGCTTCGGAAGCGGTGCGATGACCAATTCTATCGGTGAGATCAGCGACTCTACCTGTATCTTTGCCATCGGCACCAACACCACAGAAGCACACCCCATCATCGGCCTTGAGGTGATAGAAGCAGTACGCCGCGGCGGCAAGCTCGTTGTTGCCAACCCGCGCGAGATCGACCTCTGCCGCTACGCAGACCTGTGGCTCAGGCATAGCCCGGGCACAGACGTTGCCCTGCTCATGGGCATGATGCGCGTGATAGTGGACGAAGAACTGTCCGACTCTGCCTTCATCAGTGAGAGGTGCGAGGGCTTCGAAGGATTCATAGAGTCTCTCAATGATTTCGACCTCGGTTTTGTTGCACAGGTTACCGGGGTACCGGAGGCGAAGATAGTCGAGGCTGCCCGCATGCTAGCCACCAACGGCCCGGCTGCCATCTTCTACTCCATGGGCATCACTCAGCACTCTCACGGTACCGATAACGTGCTGGCCATTGCCAATCTGGCAATGCTCACCGGCAGCCTGGGCAAGCCCTCAAGCGGGGTTAACCCCCTGAGGGGCCAGAACAACGTGCAGGGTGCCTGCGACATGGGCGCCCTACCCAACGTCTACCCCGGCTACCAGGCGGTGAGCGACCCCAACATAAGAGAGAAGTTCGAGAACGCCTGGGGAGTATCCCTGTCTCCTAGTCCCGGGCTGACCCTGGTGGAGATGATGGAAGCGGCCTATCGTAAGGACATGAAGGCGCTGTACCTGGTCGGAGAGAACCCGGCCATAAGCGATCCCGATATTCAGCATGTTCGGGAGGCGCTGGCCCGGCTGGATTTCCTGGTTGTCCAGGACATCTTCCTCTCCGAGACCGCGGAGTTCGCACACGTCGTATTGCCGGCTGCCAGCTTCGCTGAGAAGGACGGGACCTTCACCAACACCGAGCGAAGGGTGCAGTTAGTGCGGAAGGCGATCAATCCTATCGGCGAATCCAGGCCCGACTGGTGGACGGTCTGCCAGGTGGCCCGCAGGTTGGGAGGCAGCGGCTTCGACTTCGATGGCCCCTCGGAGATAATGGACGAGATCCGAGACCTCACTCCCAGCTACGGGGGCATCAACTACGAGAGGCTGGAAGACGGCGGACTGCAGTGGCCCTGTCCGACAGATGACCATCCCGGCACATGCATATTGCACACCAGGGGTTTCGTTCGTGGAAAGGGTCGCTTCATGCCCCTGAAATACACACCACCCGGAGAGACGCCGGACGAGCAGTATCCTCTTATCCTCACGACCGGACGTAGCCTGTATCATTTCCATACGGGAACGATGACCCGCAAGGTGGCGGGGCTCAACGCAATAGAACCCGCAGGGGTGGTGGATATCAGCACCGAAGATGCGTCCCGGCTGGGCCTGGCGCAAGGTGACAGGGTCAAGATCAGTTCACGCCGCGGCGAGGTCGTCGCCGGGGCAAAGGTGACTCATGCAGTGCCTGTCGGTGTGGTGTACATGGACTTCCATTTCGCGGAGAGCGCTGCCAATATCCTCACCAACCCCGTGTTGGACCCGGTATCCAAGATTCCCGAGTTCAAAGTCGCAGCAGTGAGGGTTGAGAAGGCATGAACACTCTCTGTTGAGGGTGGCACCACGACTTGTCCAGGGGGTCTGGTGTCCCACACTGATTACCAGTACTGAGGTGGAGAGACCTGCCCCGGTAAGCAGGGCAGATCCGGCCAGGCTCGCCAGAGGCGTACCTGTGATTGGCATACTGCAGGAGCGGTTCAGCAGATCCTAGTCACCGGTCATGCCAGGGAGTCGCACTGGCGCTCTAACCGATACGGTGGTTCCCTCACCGACATGGGAGCTGACTTCCACATCACCGCCTATCAACCTGGCCCGTTCCTCCATACCCGTAAGCCCCAGTTTGCCTCGACGGGCAAACTCGCTTAGCTGCTTGGGAAGGTCGAATCCAGTGCCGTTGTCGGTAATGGTGACTTCAACCTCATCTTCGTGACACTTCAGCGCAACGCTGGCCCGGGTCGCTCCAGAATGCCGCTGAACGTTGTTCAGCGCTTCCTGGACGATGCGGAACAACACCAACTGCGTCTCGGGAGGAAGAGGCGGCATTGTCTCAGTGCTAACCTCTATCTCCACTCCACTGAAGCCGTGTGCTTCCTGAGCCAGCCATTTGAGAGCAGCCACCAACCCGAGATCGTCCAGGATACGAGGTCGCAGAGCCTGCGCATAGTGCTTTATCCCCTGGTAGGTGCGCTGGGAGATCTCATATAGCTCGGAGAGTTCCTCTTTCAGTTCTTCAGGCAGATAGCTGTCAGCCCTGGAGGCGAGGTTGTCCACCTTGTGGGTCAAGAGCAGTATCTGCTGAGAGGCGTCGTCGTGGAGTTCGCGGGCAAGGCGCTTACGCTCTTCTTCCTGAGCCTGAAGCACTTCTCTAAGGTAGAACTGCAGATTGTCCTGTAGCCTTCTCTCGGCAGTTATGTCGCGAGCCAGGTTCTGAAAGGCCTGCGGCTTACCATTGCTCAGTGTGAGCCGTGTCGAAACCTGCATGATGGCCTCCGACCCGTCCTCCTTGGTCAGCCGTTGCTCATAGCGGTGTTCCATTATGTCCCCCTGCAGGAGCCGCTCTCTCACCTGTCTTGCCAGGGCAAGGGCTTCCTCGGTAAGAAACTCGCGAACATTCTTGCCGACCAGCTGTGAGACCGGATAGCCGGTCAGTCTCTCACAAGCCCCGTTAGCCAGCGTGATGTTGCCCTCCAGGTCGTGCACCCAGATAGCATCACTGGCGTTGTCAAAGAGCTCCTCATATCTCTTCCGTGACAGTTCTACATCGCTCCTGGCCTCCTCCAGATTCTTCTGCTGGCGCTTGCTCTGCTCATAGCTGGCCATCAGGGTGATGGCCAGGGCCGCAACGGTCAGACTGGCGAGGCTTTCCAGCAGGGCATCTCTTAACTGGGGCGAGACAAGGAATGTGCGCAGCAACATCGCTGCGCCGCTCGACAGCCATAGGACGGTGCCACCGATCGTTCCCAATGTCCAGCCCGCATATAGGATCAACACCAGGTACAGGAAGCGCTCGATGCTGTGCCGTGACAGCCCGAGGAACGAAGGTAGCGAGATGTCGCCCAGTATCGGTATTCCCGCAAGGAGCTCGGTGAAATGCCAGATGGTCAAGAACGCGAACAGAACGACGACAATCCAGAGGTGCGGATTTCTTAGCCCCGGTCTGTGTCCTCGATGTTCTCTAATGTGACTAATCCCCACTGCAGTCCTTTGACTATCGCCTCGCTGCGCGACGCGACATTCAGCTTGTTAAAGGTATTCGTCAGGTGGGCCTTTATCGTGCGCTGGCTAAGAGAGAGCTTGTCCGCGATCTCTTTGTTGCTCATGCCGAGAGCAACAAGTCTCAGCACCTCCGATTCGCGAGCGCTCAACAGTTCTGAACCCTTGTGTTTCTCGACAGGTGCCGTCGTCACCCGCTTCAGTAGCCTGGCGATTATGTTCGGGTGGAGCACCGACTCGCCCGACTTAATGGCCCGGATGGCCCCGGCCAGATCGCGTCCCCTTGCGCTCTTCAGTAGATAGCCGGCAGCGCCGGCATCCAGCAATCCCAGCACATACTCATCGTCGTCATAGGCGGTGAGGATAAGGATGGCTATATCGGGGGCGATCTCCTTAAGCCTCCTGGTGGCCTCAATCCCGTTCAGCACGGGCATGACGATGTCCATGACCACCACATCCGGCTTTAGCTCGGTGGCAAGCCTGACAGCCTCCTCTCCATCACCGGCCTCAGCGACAACCTCCATATCCTCTTCACCGTCCAGCGCTTGATGCAGCGCTTCGCGCACCAGAGGATGGTCGTCGGCGATGAGGACGGTCAGCTTGTCTCTTGTCATTGAATCTCAGTGCTTCCAGCCCATTATAAGCGCATATGTACTTCTGGGCAAGGTGATTGCCCTTCTGGACACGTCCGGAGTGCCTGTGCGAATCGTCCCTGAAGGACGATGGCAGACGAACAGGCGCTTGTTAGACTTATCATGGAACGTAGAGATGAAAGGAGGAACGAAAATGGCTACGGTTCTTGCAGCAAGAGAACAGAAGAGCGAGGTGCAACTGGTACCCAAGGGGAGTGAACTGCGGGCAGTTCTGGAGAGAGCAGCCAGAGAATCCGAGTTTCTGGCAAGGATGGCCGAGGACCCTCACGAAGCACTAAAGGAATACTACTCGCTGACTGCCGAAGAGAGGGCCGCCTTAGCCAGCGGTGACATCAGGAGAATAGAATCCTGGGTCGGCAAGCTGGATCCAGAACTGGCTACCTGGCTGTGGTGCCGGCTGTCCCAGGAGAAGTGGTAGAACAGAGGAGTTAGGAAAATGGCACGAACTGAGATGTCTGGCCTTCCTCAGGTGCAGGATTCCCGGGGATTCGAACCTGTCGCTCAAAAGCTTGAGAGGCTGGTGCCCGATGCATACCAGCCGGCACAGATCATCCCCAGGCTGGAAGATGCCTATACGGACAAGGCCAACCAGTCCACGTTTGACATGGTGCTACTGGGTCTGCTGGCAGGGTTCTTTATCGGGCTCGGGGCACTGTTCTCCATGATAGTAACCACCAACAGTGGGCTGGGATTTGGCATGGTCCGACTGGTAGGCGGACTGACGTTCTCCCTTGGGCTCATTCTTGTGGTTATTGCCGGAGCTCAGTTGTTCACCGGCAACTGCCTTATGGTCGCCCCCTGGTTGAGTAACCGGGTCAGCGGGTCTGCACTGCTGCGCAACTGGGCTATAGTCTATCTGGCGAATTTCGCGGGCGCGGCGATCCTGCTGGCACTGATTTATCATGGCCGCTTCTGGGAACTCGACGGGTTCGCGGTTGGCGCAAGTGCTCTAATGACCGCCAGTAGCAAGGTCAACCTGGCGTTCGTGCCGGCGTTGTTCCGAGGCATCATGTGCAATGTACTGGTCTGCCTGGCTATTCTGCTTTGCCTGAGCGCCCGCTCGACTTCGGGGAAGATAATGGCCATTGTCTTCCCTATAAGCGCCTTTGTAGCCTGCGGTTTCGAGCACAGCGTAGCCAACATGTTCTTCATTCCTCTGGGTATCTCCATGGCTGGTCAGACAGACGTCGTCCAGGCTGCAGGAGTGACGGCAGGGGAGATAGCTAGCATCAACTCACTTGGACTTTTTCGCAACCTTATTCCTGTGACTATAGGAAACGTGATAGGCGGCAGCTCGGTAGCCGTAACCTACTGGATGACATTTCTGCGCAAGGAACGGGCCGCTGAATCTCTCCTCGCGAGGCGCTGGCCTGGCAGACTGGGTAACGTCAGGCCTCAGCCCTCCACCGAGTATGCCATAGACCCAGAGATGAGAGCCCTGCTGTCTGTGCTGGCCAAAGCGAGGGACGATAGTGGCTTCCTCGCCCGGTTGTCCGAGAACCCGAACGAGACTCTCGAGGGCTACAACCTGACAAGTGAAGCAAGGGCCGCTATGGCCAGCGGAGATGTCAACTGGTTAGAGGCGAGAGTTGGCTTCCTGGATGAGCCTCTGCGCACGTGGCTTGTCTCTCGATTGTCACAGGAGAAATGGTGATCACCTCCGCAGCCCTGCCCTAAATGAAGCCTTTCTCCGCTGCCAGGTCTCTTGCCCTGTCCAGATCGGCCCTGCTGTTGACGTTGAAGAAGCTCAGATGCCGGGGATCGAATCTGTTGATCTCAGCCTCTCCGATGTATCTGACCTTCACCATATTGAAGAGCCTGTTGATCCTCAGTTCGTCGCGCTCCAGCAGTTCCCGGATGGCGGGCAGGCAGTTTGTGGAATACACGGCGCAGAGCGGTTCAACCTTGTCCTCTATGCGGGGAACGACGACGTCGAAGGAGGAGGAGATCTGCAACATGTACTCAAGCAGACCGACGCTCAAGAAAGGCATATCACAGCCGACCACGACTGCCTGTTGACAGGTCGAGGCCATCAGACCCGAGTAGAGGCCGACCAGAGGACCCCGCCCGGCATAGATATCGGAGACCGTCTTGACCGGTACGGCAGAAGAACAAGGCACCGGCTCACCACTGGCCGTCACTATGACTATCTCTGCGCTCAGCGCATCAAGGCGTTCGATCACTCGCTGGATAAGGCTCTTGCCCTCAAGAACCTGAAGAGCCTTGTTCCGGCCGAGCCGCGAACCCTTGCCACCGGCGAGAATGATAGCAGTCATCTCCAGAGACTCAGGATACTGAGATAGGCTATTATACAGGAGAGATAGGTGTAAACGGAGACGGCTTGCCTATCCAACTGCTCTCGATTAGAATACCACAGAGGTAAGCGAAAGAGCGTCAACGCGATGCTCGTGCCCGGCTATCCACAGATACTGGCGTTGATCCATAGTCGCTACAGATCTGAAAGCGCATGAAGATACTTGGCATAGAGACCTCATGTGACGAGACTGCTGCCGCCCTGGTGGAGCACGGGAGCAGGATGATCTCCAATGTCGTTGCCTCACAGATAGACATCCATGCTCGCTATGGCGGAGTGGTCCCCGAGGTGGCCTCAAGGCAACACCTCCTCACCATTATCCCGGTCATCAGAGAGGCAATGGCCGGAGCCAACTGGCAGGACATAGACGGTATAGCTGTTACTCACGGCCCGGGGCTGGCGGGTTCGCTGCTGGTGGGGGTCAACGCGGCAAAGGCGATTGCCCTTGCTACAGGACTGCCCATCGTCGGGGTCAACCATCTCGAGGCCCATGTGTATTCCAACTGGCTTGAGCATTCCTCCCCTTCGGGCCGGGGGAGCGAAGTAAGGTTTCCCTGCCTGTGCCTGATAGTGTCCGGGGGCCACAGCGACCTGCTGCTGATGGAAGGACACGGGAGATTCCGAACACTGGGCAGGACCCGTGATGATGCCGCCGGCGAAGCCTTTGACAAGGCAGCGAGAATCCTCGGCCTGGGCTACCCCGGGGGACCGGCCCTTGAGAGTTCAGCCAGTTCCGGAACTCCCTGCATACCTCTGCCCCGGGCCTGGCTAAAAGAGAGCCACGATTTCAGCTTCAGCGGCCTGAAAACCGCGATGTGGCACCTGGCGCATAAGGGAGGATTCTCGGTGGCCGATGCTGCGGCGAGCTTTCAGTTAGCGGTAGCCGATGTCCTGGTTGCCAAGACGATCGACGCTGCGAGGCAGTCAAAGGTAGAGCAGATTCTGCTCAGCGGGGGAGTGGCCGCCAACAGGACGATAACCCGGCGTTTCCTTGACGACTCGCCGATCCCGGTGCTGGTTCCTCCACCGCACCTGTGCACCGACAACGCTGCTATGGTCGCTGCCTGTGGCTATCACCAGTTTCGGGCCGGGAAGACAAGCGACTATGACCTGGATGTGATTCCAGGGCTCAGCCTGGGATGACCGGCAGGACTCCGCAAGGTTTCGGGTACAACGCCTGCTTGACGATCGATTCGGCTCTGCTATACTATTGGTAAGATAGTAACAATACTGTTCGTCACATGATTGAGGGCCTTGCATAGGCCGCGGGTATGGACCCCGAGTGTGGTGTGGTGATTTAGCCCATCTTGTCGACTTGTGACCTTTTGTGAAGGAGTGTGTTAAATGGAGAAGGAACAGGCCAGGATAACGGAAGTGCTGGAGCTTGCGCTTCGGATGGAGACGGACGGCCAGGAATTCTACCTGAAGGCAGGGCAGAAGAGCGGTAACAAGCTGACCCGGGATCTGTTCGAGCGCCTGGCCAGAGAAGAAGAGGCTCACCGCAGGAGATTTGAACAGATCTACGAGGCGATCAAGAGGGAGCGAAGCTGGCCGGTTATCGAAATCGAATCCGATCATGGGAAAGGGCTCAAATCCGTCTTCGCACAGGCCACGAGGGAACTCGGTAAGGAGATCAAGGTGGCCGAGTCCGAGCTGGAGGCCTTAAAGGTAGCCATGGACATGGAGACGAAGTCATACGATCTGTACCACAGGCGCGGCGGAGAGACCAGTTTGCCTGTCGAGAAACGGTTTTACGTGACCCTGGCAGGTGAAGAACGGGGACATTATCTTGCGCTCTCCGATGCCCATGAGTATCTCACCGACCCGGCAGGGTGGTTCACAAAGACCGAGCGCTGGTCGCTGGATGGAGCCTGAGCAACCGACCCAAGAGTTGTCGCCCACAACAGACGCCGCCGGGCAGGGCATTATGTAAAGACAATGACAGGAGGACACATATGAATCTCAAGGCCCTACGTTACTGCAGCTATGGCCTATATGTGATAAGCTCAAGGAAGGGAGAAAGGCTGAACGCGCAGATCGCCAACACCGTGGTTAGCGTGACGTCTGATCCGGCGACGATTGCCGTGATTATCAACAGGCAGAACCTCACTCACGAGTTCATCACTGACAGCAAGGCCTTCGCGGCGTCGATACTGTCTCAGGATACTCCGGTTTCTTTCATCGGTCACTTCGGCTTTCAGTCAGGGAGAGACGTGGACAAGTTCAAGGACATCAAGTACAAGGCTGGCGAAACGAAGGTGCCCATAGTTCTGGATAACACACTGTCCTATCTGGAGGCCAGGGTAGTGAACAAGCTTGACGTGGGCAGTCACACCATCTTCATCGGGGAGGTCGCGGGTGCGGAGATCCTCAAGGAAGGTGAGCCGATGACCTACGCATACTATCATCAGGCTAAGCGAGGAACTACACCCAGGACTGCTCCCAGCTATATCGAAGAGAAGAAGGAGGCAAGAACTGAAATGGCGAAATACGAATGCACTGTATGCGGCTACATCTATGATCCGAAGGAGGGCGATCCCGACGGAGGGATAAAGGCGGGGACGTCTTTTGAGGAACTCCCGGACGACTGGGTGTGTCCCGTCTGCGGGGCCGGCAAAGACCAGTTCGAGAAAGTGTAGGGAAACATGAGAGCAAGACAGATAAGGCCGGGTGTTCACTGGGTAGGCGCGGTTGATTGGGACAGGCGTCTCTTTGACGCCCTGATACCTCTTCCCGACGGAACGAGCTATAACTCGTATCTGGTGCAGGGCAGTGAGAAGGTCGCGCTCATAGATACCGTCGATCCCGCCATGCTAGACCTGCTGGTCGCTCATCTTGAAGATGTGCCCGTCATCGACTATCTCATCGCCAACCACGGCGAGCAAGACCATTCAGGCTCCATTCCCTGGGTATTGGATAAGTATCCCGATGCCAGAGTGGTTACCACTCCCAAGGGCAAGGACATACTGATGGCTCTCCTTCACGTGCCGGACGAGAGGTTTGTCACCGTAGGTGACGGGGAGACCCTGTCCCTGGGCGACAGGACGCTCGAGTTCATACATGCGCCCTGGGTACACTGGCCGGAGACCATGCTCACTTACCTGGCAGAGGAAAGAGTACTCTTCTCCTGCGACCTCTTCGGTTCCCATCTGGCAACGTCAGACCTTTTTGTGGCCGACGATGGACAGGCCTACGAACCGGCTAAGAGGTACTTTGCCGAGATCATGATGCCTTTCCGCACCAGCATAGAGAAGCA
>JAWOGR010000020.1:0-6540 GCA_046496625.1 Dehalococcoidia bacterium
GCGGTGTGGAGATCCCCCGAATCCTCGAGATGTACAACGACGCAGTCATGTACGATAACCCCGGTTCGGCCCGGTTCGGCTACCGCCAACTCAAGGAAGAGCAGCGCGCCGACCAATGCACCAAGTGCGGGGAGTGCATGGAGGCCTGTCCTCAAGGAATAGACGTACCCGACTGGCTCGAGAAGGCACACAAGCTTCTGGCCCCGGAAGAAGAAGCCGCAGGCTAGCCCGGTCTCACCCGGCGGCGGACTACAGCTCTGCCCCGCCGTGTATGCGCGAAGTGTGTTGCCCGGCCATCGCCGGTTCCGGTGCCAGCATACTGATTTCCGGAATCACGCGCGATTCCGGCGACACCATACCAATCAGGCTCGCTGCAGACAGGGCAGCCTGCCCGCACAAGAAGCCGGTTCGGTCAGTGTGAGTGTGACAGTGCCGGAACACTGCCCATCACCATGTGCCGGGCTTGGTGATTGTGCCGATCTCATCCTGTAGGGCGGGTGGGAACTGGCAGTTTCTCAGCGTACTCCTGAATAAGCGCCTCTCGAATGTTGCGGCGTCTCGGAGTTCTTTCGGCATTCCGTCTTTCGGGTTTGTGTTAGGATTCACGATGCCAATAGGCCGCTTGAGCCTCTGACGCACTATGCTTATCGGCAGTGCCAGGTCAGCATCGTTCGAGATGACAAGAGCCTGTTCATACTCACCCTCATACCCGTCCATCAGGAGATAGGTTGCCAGGTTGACATCCGTTCCCTTCTCCTCTGTGTCGTGGACCACAACGTTTCTTGGCTGACCGGGTATCCGAGTTGCCAGTGGTCGCTCTTTCATACGCCGGCGGAATTGCCCGTATTCGATGGTGAGGTTCGGGATCGTCCTCAGTGCCCGCAGGTATATCTGCTGCCTCTGCGGCGCTTGCGGGTCGTTGGGCCTGGAGTGCACCAGCGCGGTAAAGTATCGAATGCGGTGAATCTCGTGCTGAGGGAGGAGAGCGTGGCAGACCTTCGAGAGATCAAGCCACTTGAATTGGGATCCTTTCACAGCTCGATTGTAGAGGTTGAACCCGTCTATGTAGACACTCGTGAGCATCGTCTCCTCTGTATGGGCAGGATAAGTAAAGGCCACCCGGAGGTGGCCTCGGCCCTGCCGCCTAAGCAACAGGGGAAGTATTGAACAACAGTCTACCAGTGTCACGCACTTCTGTCAAGTTCTGTGAGGCTACCTCAGACTGACATGAGCATTGGGGGCGCTGCCCGCAGACCACCGGGCTGTGCCCCGGGAATCCGGGCACACCATACCGATCAGGCCTATTACGATTCAGGTATCATGTCCCATATGCAACTGATCCGGATCCTGCATCCAGCAATCCTCACAATTGTGGAGGGGTGGGGCAGACGGGGCTAAAGCGGGTCAGTTCGGAGGTTTGACCGGGAAGCGACGGCCCTTCCCGGGGATGGAGAACTCCGCCCTTGTGTCTGGCGGACGTTGTCGAGGGCTTCGGCCCTGGCCGGTTGAATGTGTTGAACGATTCCGGCCTTTGTTCAGTCGGCTTTGTGGTGGGTAGCAACGTGTCTCTGGCGGAAGGCTTCGTACATCGCGAGTGCGGCGGCGACCGAGGCGTTCAAGGAGCTGACTTGGCCGCGCATGGGAATCGAAACCAGACAATCGCATTTCTTCTTCACCAGTTCAGAGATCCCTTTTCCCTCCCCACCGATAACGATAGCCACCGGCCTGGTGAAGTCGGCCCGGCGGAAATCTTCCCTTCCGGCGGGGTTGACCCCGATTGTCCGGATTCCCTCCTCCTTGAGTGTGATTATCGTCCGGGCAATGTTGGCGACCTGGGCGACGGGCAGATATTCTATCGCCCCGGCTGAGGCTTTGGCCACGGCATCCGTCAGTCCTACTGCACGCCGCGTGCGGATGATGATGCCATGAGTACCGCTGGCCTCCGCAGTGCGGAGTATCGCCCCCAGATTCTGCGGGTCCTCTATTCCGTCGAGAATACAGTAAAGAGGGGCCTCGCCCTTTTCTCTGGAGATTCTGAGCAAATCCTCAAGACTGTGATATTCTTTGGCGGCAGTATAAGCGATGACACCCTGATGCCTCAACGCCACACCATGTTTCCTGAAAGCTACGGCGGGCACGTATTCCACGGGGATTCCTTTGCCTTTCGCCAGATGCAGGATTTCCCCGATGATACTGTGCCTGCTGATGTCACGGGCAAGCAGGATCTTCTGTATGGGGCGTCCCGCGCGGAGTGCTTCCACCACCGGATTGCGACCGGTCAGAACCTCTTCCACCCCCTGATTCTAGTGGACACCGGGCAGGCAAGTCCAGCCTGTATCTATAAGCCGGTGAACCTGATCACACAGGCATTCTTGCCGCCCGTTCGGTGAAAGAAGATGGATCCACCCCGAGTGCGTGGTTGACGGATTCGGTAATCCGGGGACACCATGTCAATAGAGCGCATTCACACTCCGCGCAGTAGATGCTATGATAGATCGGAAACCAGGAAGCAGCCAGAAATGGGGAAGCCTCTTTGAGAGATCAGCCCAACGCTAACAACGGTGTTGTCCTTCGGACGACCGGCCTGAGCAAGTACTTCGGCAAGCTGGCAGCGGTCAGGGACCTCAACCTCGAGCTTCACTACGGCGAAGTCTTTGGCCTGTTGGGACCTAACGGTGCCGGCAAGAGCACTACGGTCGGGATGTTGCTGGACTTGATTGCGCCCACGGCCGGAGACATCGAGATTTTCGGTCTCAGGTTGAAGGAACACCGCTGGCCCATACTCAGACGTGTGGGGGCAATCATAGAAGAACCCTCCTTCTATCCCTACTTGTCCGGCCGGGACAATCTGGAAGCCCTTGCCAGAGCGATCGGAGGCATTCCCGGGTCTAAGATCACCGACGTGCTGGAGAGGGTGAACCTGCTCGACCGGGCCCGGGACCGCTACGGAACATATTCGATGGGAATGAAACAGCGGTTGGGAATAGCTTTTACCCTTTTGAGAGACCCCGAGCTTATCCTGCTTGACGAACCGACCAGCGGCCTTGACCCCGCGGGGACCAAGGAAGTGCGCGACCTCATCCCGCAACTGGCCCACGATCGGTGTACCGTCCTTCTATGCAGCCACCTGCTCCACGAGGTAGAACTGGTGTGCGACCGGGTCGCCATCCTCAAAGAAGGCGCCATGATTGCCAGCGCTCCCGTCCGGGAGCTGGTAGCTAGAGGGCGGATGCTTCAAGTCAGGGTGGCAGACGTGCCGGGAGCCGCCGCCGTCCTGCAGAGTCTGCCCTGGGTCAAATCCGTGAAGGTGGCTGATGGTTATCTAATCGTCGACGCTCCCAAAGATAGCGCATCCCGGGTCAACCAGGCACTGGCCGAGCAGGGCATGTTTGCCTCTGAACTGCTTGACCGTGTCACCAGCCTGGAGACCGTGTTCCTGGAACTGACCGGGACCGAGGGCCATGATTAGACTGATCGGCGCCGAGCTCTTCAAACTGCGCAGACGCAGAATGACGAAGATACTGCTATACGTGCTTCTGGGTGTCCTCCTCATCATGGCTCTGATACTCCTGGCGATCGCCCGCCTTACACAGACCGAGTTGGGGCTGCCGATGGCTATTCCTGTGGCCCTCTCGGTACTATCCTCACTGGGCACCGTGCTTGCCGTGATTCTAACGGCAAGCTCTATTGGCAGCGAGTATAGCTGGCGCACCATACGGACGATGCTTACCGCCAGCGAGAGCCGCGCCAGGCTGCTCGGCGCCAAGCTGATTTCTGCGATCACCGTCATCCTGATAGGCATGGTGATCGGAGTTGCCGCCGGTTTTGTCATGACCCTGATAACTACGGCTATTGGCGGACAGACACTCGACTTCTCCTTCGCCACGGCTGGCTATATGTGGGAAGATTTCTCGCACTTCTGGCGCGTGTTCTACGTAATGCTCCCGTACATTTCCCTCGCCTTTCTGTTTTCGGTGATCGGGCGTTCCGCAATGCCGGGCATCGCGATGGGTATCGGATTACTCTTCTTCGAACCCATTGTCTCCGGGTTCATGAGACTTGCGGGCGGCTGGATTGCTGAAGTGCCCGACTTCTTGCTTAATCGAAATGTAAACGTGATCATCGCGCTCGGCGAGCTACCCCCCGGGTTAGGTTCCGGCCCGATCGGTGAAACCGCCAGCGTGGTCAATGCTGCCATCGTTCTTGCAGTCTACAGTGTCACATCCATCGCCCTTGCCTTCTATCTGTTCCGCAGGCGAGATATAACCGGGTAAGCGCATATAGGCAGCCGCCAAGCGTGGCCTGGACTGGATTCACCGTTGAGTGATGCTCTGGGGAGATAACTCGTTAGGTACCGCTCCCGTTACCCGCTGCTGCAACTGCCCGCAGGCGGCATCAATGTCCGGACCCCGCTGAACCCGCCGATGATCACCGGGCTGAAGCGTATGTGGCCTTCGTCGAGCAGACCGGACTTGAGCAGTGCACCGAAGGGATACCGGCTGTCGTCAACGTGTACTCCTGGGGCGCGCTGTAAGCTAAGCTAACAAGCTATTGACAGCAAATAGTACAACAGCTATAATTGATAGACTAGTCTTCAAACGCTGTGAGGGCATCCGAAAATGATCGACATTGGCAGTAGAATAAGGGATCTGAGAATAGGGACGGGCCTCAGTCAACAGAGATTGGCTGAGCTAGTGGGCGTCTCCCGACCGGCTATATCCCAGATGGAAAGCGGTGGGCGAAAGGTCTCTGCTGACGAACTGGCCAGACTGGCAGACGCCCTCAACGTCTCTGCCGATAGCCTTCTGAACAGAAAGAGGGAGCCTGATGTGATCTTGAAGGAGAGACCAGAGAGCGGGGAACCGCAACCCGCCATCAGGGTTAACGTTCCGCAGAAGAACCTTCAGAAGTTCAGAGAGGTGCTGCTGTACATATTGAACAAGGTGGGTTCCAAGCCGAATATCGGCGAGACTGTGATCTACAAGCTGCTATATTTCAGCGACTTCGATTTTTATGAGAAGTATGAAGAGCAGTTGATGGGTGCGACCTATGTGAAGAACAGACATGGACCCACGCCGGTGGAGTTTCGGAAGATCGTGGAGCGGATGACCACTGATGGCGAGATCGTCAGGGTTAAGAGTCACTACTTCGGTTTCCCGCAGACGAAGTACCTGCCTCTAAGAAGACCGGATCTGTCGAAGCTGAATGCAAACGAGATAGAGACGATTGATAACGTCCTGAATCGGCTCTCCGACATGAATGCCAGCCAGATAAGCGAACACTCCCACAATGACGTGCCCTGGTTGACGACAGGTGAGGAGGAAGCCATTGAATACGAGTCGGTCTTCTACCGGACTGCTCCCTACTCGATGAGGGAATATGAGTGATGGGGAGTTTCAGTCAGGTTTCTCGCCTCCCCGAGTTCGATAGGGATCTGAAGAAGCTTCGCAAGAGATTCCCAACCATTGACGAGGATTTGGAGACGTTCATCGAGAAAGAGCTCTTCCTCTATCACAAGCTGAACAAAGACAACAAGGGAGTCTTCCCGATTCCCGGCCTGTCAGTATGTGCCACCAGGGTATACAAGGCAAGGAAGTTCGCCTGCAGGTCGTTGAAAGGCAGAGGGGTGAAGTCAGGTGTAAGGGTGATATACACCTACTCTGAGAACACGGATGCCATAAAGCTCATTGAGATCTACTACAAGGGCGACAAAGAAAATGAAGACAGAGACAGAATATCAAGACACTGCTCGTGACGATAGGTAATCCGGGGACACCATACCAATTATGCCTGCCAATATGCACACATGGCACCGGAACGAGCCGTCTTTGAGACTGTTTCGGATGAATCGGGACTGCGTCGGGACGGTTTCAGAATGACAGGGGGATCGGGGGCACCTTAGATGGTAGGCGGGCTTCAAGCCCGCTGGCGGCACAAGAGCGTTCGTTTGCCTCCGACCTCCTCCGTGACGCGTGACCCGGCGACGTAACGATGAACGGCCTTACTCCTCGTAGTACTGTACAATCGGTCAGACAGTGCATCCGATGATGGTCTTGCAGAATGGACTGGAGTTTCGTAGACTTAGCCCGAGTTTGTAGTGACTCATGATTGGTTTCACGAGTATCTGATGTCCGGAGGTGGGAGACAATGAGAGACAGGAACAATCAAGCAGAGGAACAGGCCGGGCGTGAAGAGAAGCGCATTGAGGAGGAACCTGCGAAGCTGGCCAGAGAGCAGGCGAGACGAGAGAACGGTCTGGCCAGAGAGCAATCGATTCAGGAAGAGCAGGCAGCAGAAAAGGCCAGGCGTGAGCAGAAACGCATTGAGGACGAACCCGCGCAGCTGGCCAGGGAGCAGGCGAGAAGAGAAACCGGTCTTGCCAGAGAGCAGGCGGTTCAGAAAGACCAGGCAGCAAGAGAGGCTAAGCGCAAAGAGAAACGCATTAAGGAAGAAGCTGCGCAGCTAGCCAGAGAGCAGGCGAGAAGACAGGCTGATCTGGCCAGAGAGCAGGCGGTCCAGAAAGATCAGGCAGCAAAAGAG
>JAWOGR010000067.1:0-5996 GCA_046496625.1 Dehalococcoidia bacterium
AATCCCCTGACACTCGTATCTCCTGGCTAGCTCTATCGACTTCTCGGGGCTGACCTGGTGAGACCCGGGCGGGATGTCGGCGCAGGAGATCTGCCAGTTCTGACATCCTTTGCAGCGGAAGTTACACCCCCAGGACCCTAAGGAGAAAGCCAAGGTGCCGGGGAAGAAATGGAACAGAGGCTTCTTCTCGATATGATCGGCCGCCATCGAGGACACCTCACCATAGTTCATGGCAATGAGAGTGCCGTCACGGTTGACACGCATGCGGCAGGAGCCGAGCTTGCCGGGGTTCACGAGACACCGCCACTGGCAGACGTGGCACCTCACCCGGTCACCGGCGAGCCTTTCATAGAGCGTCCCCTCCCTTTCCATCCCTTATGATTATATCACCGCGCCATGGCCAGGCATAATCCACTCCAGACGCCTGTGACGATCTCGTTAGTGCGTGGGCAGCGGAGCGGACACGGAACCGCGTGATGTGGCAAAGCCGGGACCGGAGGTTATACCTAAGACCCGGCCACACTCACTTTGCTCAGGTCCGGGATGCCGACGGGGCTGAGCTCATAGCCCGCCACGTTCGCCCTGACCAGGATGTGGTTGACGCCGTGCCACAACGGCAGGCACGGGGCATCGTCAATCACAATCCGCTCGGCTTGCCGGTACATGTCCAGGCGAATGCTGCCATCCTGCTCCACGGCCGCCCGGTCCAGCAGGTCGTCCAGAACAGAGTTACTGTATTCGAAGGCGTTGTTCTCGCCACCCGTACGGAAGAGGATATCAAGGAAATTGTGGGCGTCGGGGTAGTCCGCAATCCAGCCCAGAAGGAACATCTGGTCCTTCTCTTGCTTCAGATTGTACACGAAGTGCTCCGGTTCCATCTGCCTCACCGAGACTTCCACGCCGAGGTTCTGTCGCCATTCATCGATGATGGCACCCAGAAACTCCGGGATATAATTGCCATAGCCGGAAACAGTCACGGTGATTGGAGGCAGACTCGAGGCATCACCGTATCGCGAGGAGGCCATGTACTCCTTCGCTTTATCCACATCGTAGTCCAGGCCTGCCAGGCCTTCGTCATGGCCGGGCATACCCGGCGGAAGAATGCCCTCAGCTTCGCTCACCATGTCCCTCAGGATCAGCCGTATGATGCGCTCTTTGTTCACCGCATGGCTGAAGGCAAGACGAACATCGATGTCGTCGAATGGGGGTTCAGCAGTGTTGAAGCCAAGATAGTAGAGGCTCAGTTCAGGCGTCACGGCCAGTTCAGGATAGAACTGGCCCGTCTCGTCACGCACTTTGTGAATGTAAGCATCGTAGACAGAAACGACATCGATGTGCCCCAGTTCGTACATGGCCATGGGCGAACCGCCAAGATAGTAGACGACATGCTCCACTCCGGACGGATCGCCGTAGTAATCCCCGCTGCGCTGCAGGACCAGCCACTGACCCGCCTTCCATTCCCTCAGCTTGAACGGCCCGGTTCCGTCAGGCTCGCGCCACCATCCGCTTCCCGACTCGACGTTGGCCCTGTCCACGACGAAGGCCGTGGGATAAGCCAGTTTGCTCAGGAAGTACGGCCGGGCAGCGTCAATGCTGACGCGAAGGGTGAAGTCGTCAACAACCTCGACCCCCGAGATCTCCGATGCCTCCCCCTTCAGCATTTTCCCAACACCTGCGATGTCGCCCAGATAGGTGGCGGCTGTACCCGAGCCGGTGTCCGGATGGCAGGCTCTCTCCCAGGAGTACTTGAAGTCGGCAGCCCTAACCTCTCTACCGGAGTGAAACCGCACTCCTTCGCGCAGGTAGAAGGTAAATGCCATCCCATCGGCACTCGTCTCCCACCTCTCGGCGATATCGGGCACGATCTCCAATTCATGGTCAAGACGAACCAGTCCCGAGAAGATGTGCACGACGTAGGTGTAAGAGGAGAAGTCCGCGGCAATGGCCGGATCGAGCGTTATCGGGCCGGTGTCCCAGAGACTCAGATCGGCATCGCGTTGCCCGAAGAGGCAGCCGCTGAACTGCACCAGGAGCAGTACGAGAACAAGGAAGAGCGCAACTGTTCTCGCCCTTCTGCTACAAGGACATCTTGATCTCATCACGCCAATCACTGACAATCCGCGGCTCCCTCAGAACCGGTTCGCCGCCCGCTACCATACGACTACGAATCGGGTTATTGTATCATCATAGTCGGGTTCGGCCATAAGATGGCCCGGCGCAGTTCGCCTTCCGAACACCTCAGTCCCACCTGCGTCTCCATGTGACCCTTTGACAGAAAGGCTGCAGCAGCCCGTAATCTACCGTGGGAGTGTCTTTCCATCATCATCGGAACCCCCAAACACCGACTCGAGGACCGAGAACAGGCGTGCCGGGCTCTCTGCATCACGCGCCAGCTTCTCGAATGGACACAGGTCTGTGCCGGCCCGGTTCGAGATGTAAGGAACCACTGCCGTGCAAGTGACGGGCACCCTGTGGCTCATCAGTATATCCAGCGCCCCTTGACTGGCCGTGACGGCGTAAACCGAGGCTAGCCGGGCATGAAGGCAAAGCATGGCTACTGCTGAGCCCACCACACGATCGGCTACCGCGGCATTATGTAAACTCTCTGCCATACTCCGGACGGCACCGAAGAAGGGGGCCACTCCACTGTCCCTGGAACTGAGGACGATCAGCCCATCCCTCACGACCACGAGGTTCCATTTCTCCTTCTCCAGAAGAGAGCGGGCCAACTCTCCGTCTTCCATACGGCTACTCATCCCACTGCCATCGATTACGGGTATCTCCGTCGAAGACCCGGCCGTGTCGGGCTGGCGTGGACCACGATACAGTTCATCCGGACGCGAGTCGGGGCCACGGTCCTTCATCCTGCGTTTCTGCTCTGCTCCTTCAGTTCGTACTCCATCCTCCCCATGCCGAGCTCCCGGGCTGCTCGTAACTGGCCCAGGCTATCCGCATCGTTTAGCCGGCCCAGAATGTCGGGGTAGCTTACGTGGGCGAACTCACCCAAAGGCTTGGTCTGGGCAATCAGGTCGAGAGAAGCCTTGTCGATGGCCACAACGTCCTTTGAGGCCAGTATTCCGATATCCGGCACTACGGGCAGACCCGACGCGGCAACGCAGTCACACAGAGGAGTCACGTCCTGCACGAAGTTGATGTAGGCTAGCCTGGAGCCAAAGCGGCCGATCACGCCAGCGGCGGCGTGTGCTACGTTGACGGCAAACTTGTCCCTCGCCTGAGGAGGGAACGCAAGCACTCCTTCCCTGCACAAGAAGAAGCAGCGATTGCAGCTCATACATGTCTCCTCATCACGTACTATCTTCTCATCGACCACAGCAAGAGCTCCGTAGAGGCAGACTTCAACGCACTCGCCGCAGCCCGTACACTTTGAGACATCGATGAGAGCGCGGGCGGCCCTATGTTGATCGGCCTTACTCTCTTTGGTGACGCAACCCATCGCAATGTTCTTGATCGCTCCTCCAAAGCCGGCCAGAAGATGCCCTTTGACATGGGATAGCACTATCATATAGTTGGCATCCAGAATCCTCCTGGCTACCTTAACCCTATCAAAAGGATAGTCCTGCGTACGCCCGGGGATATCGACCCACTCGCCATCATAACCCTCTTCGCCATCGGCGATCACGACAGGGGCACCCACCGAATCCTCAGTGAAGCCATTGAAAGCCGCGGTAGCCAGATACTGTCCTGCGGTAAACCTCCTCCCCGGATACAGAGTCGTAGTATCGGTTACAAACGGTTTGCCCCCGGCTTTCTTGACCAGATCGCAGATACGGTGCACAAGCGGAGGGCGGAGGTACCCGGTGTTTCCGTACTCACCCATGTGAACCTTCACCGCAACAGAATCACCCGGCGAGACGGTGTCTGCCACTCTGGAGAAGAGCACTTTGAGTTCCTTGAGATAGCTTCTGCTCTTGCTGTAGGGAAAGAAAAAGACCTCGCTGCTCTCACTTGCATCCATGATGATCGCTCCTTTCATCTGCCTTCTTGCTGCTCACCTGCCGGCAGGTGCATCGCCCGAACTCGAAGCACTGCCTGCCGGAAGAATGCTTCTCTTTGAATCTATCACTCACTTCAGAGGAGATCCCTTGATTTCAGGCTTAGATAGGCCTTATCACAGACTATGATATGGTCGAGCACCTCGATACCGACGATCTCGCCGGCCTTGACCAGGCGTCTGGTAAGCTCGATATCCTCCTTCGATGGCTCCGTATCACCGGAAGGGTGATTGTGGGCGAAAATGACCGAGGCGGCAGAGGCGGAGACCGCTTCCTTGAAGACCTCTCGCGGATGAACAACGCTGGTGTCCAGGCTGCCCATCGAGACCGGACGGCACTGTATCAACCTGTTTCTGGTATCCAGGCACAGCACCAGGAAGTGCTCCTTCTTCTTGCCTTTCAACCGGCTTCTCACCACGGCAGCTACGTCCTCAGGGGACTTCAGCACGGGCTTTGGCTTCTCACCCGCGTCGCCGTCCAGTCGCCTGCTGAGTTCAAGGGCGGCCTTGATCTGAGCTGCCTTGGCCAGGCCTATTCCTCTAACCTCGCTCAACTCCTCAATGGAGGCGTCGGCGACGCCCCTCAGATTACCGAACCGGCTCAGCAGTTTCTGGCTGATCACCATGACAGGCTCGCCATTCGTACCCCGCCCCAGGATCAGGGACAGGATCTCCTGGGCAGACAGTGCTTCACTGCCCAGCCTGAGCAGTCTCTCCCTGGGACGTTCGCTGAGCGGAAGATCGTGCACAGTAAAGGAGTCCTTCATGGCGAACACTCCTCAGACAGTGTTCCCACGGCCAGACGCCGGACCCGCCTCCTCCAGATGAGGATACCGATGATAGCCACCACAGCGGCAAGTGCTCCTGACACCATAGCAGCAGCCGGAAGCGACCGCTCGCGCTGGGCAGAGAGCGCCGTGTTCGCCAGCGAAGCACGCCAGTTGGCATCAAAACCGTCTATATCAAAACCGTAGACCTGGATCATAGCGTCGTCGTAAGTGGCACCCTCCTTCAAGACGGCCAGCAAATCGAGCATCCGGTCTTTTCCGTACTTGTCCAGCAGATACGCGGCCAGGCTGTAGCTCTGAGCATAAGAAAGATAGGCCAGGTCCGGCACAGCCGAAAACGGGCTACACAGGCTGCGCACAGAGATCAACTTGCCCTCAGCGATAGCCGTCTCGAGGCGGGAGCGGAAGTGAGACTCCAGTTCGCCCTCGTTGTACATGGCCAGTCCCTCGTCAAGCCAGGTGGGAAGCCGTCCGTAAGGACTGAAGGTTGCCTGGTGAACCACGAGGTGCGTCAACTCGTGAACCAGGGCCCTCTCTCCCCATTCACGCCGGTCGGGAGAAATGCCTATTGCGATCGTACTGAACTCGGTGTAGGCAACGCCCCCCGTCCACTCTTGAGGAAATATCATAGCTCCTCTAAGATCCTCGGACGAGGCATAGATGTAAATCCTGATCGGTCTCTCCGGATAAGTGCCGATCTCCTCCGCCAGCCTGACCAGACCCTCTTCACAGACAGCCAGCAGTCCTTCAGCAAAGGCATCCTCCCCCAGGTACCAGAAGAGGGTAACCTCGCCACTTTGGGCATTGCCCGGGTCCGGCTGCGGACCCCCGCCGGTCAAGCTACGCCAGGCATAACGGTCGTCATCAAAGCTCATCGACTCGGGCGAGGTCTGGAACCGGTTCCCCTCAGCATCCTCGATCACCCACCAGTAGCTGACCTCAGCACCCGGAGGCAGACTCGCCTTCCTCATGTCCCACACCCAGGTGGCTTCTATCACGGTGGCAGGCGTGAAATCCGCCCGGCCCTCGCTGACAACCTCTGCGTACTTCATCTTGTCGACGACATAACGGAGTCTGACATCGACGATATCGGTGGCGCTATGAGCTTCGACGGTGAACGTCGCCTGCTCCGGAAAGTCCTTCTCAACTCCGACATCGATGACGACGATTCCGTTCTCTGCGCCCTCAGACAGCTG
>JAWOGR010000126.1:0-4408 GCA_046496625.1 Dehalococcoidia bacterium
TCTGAGGCCAGAGACGGCTATATAGCGGCAGCGAGGGGAATGGGGCCGACCCTGCTAATGGCCGATGAGAAGGGCGCCTATACGCTGACCGACAATGGAACGTTTCTGGCCTACAAGGGCAACCTGGACTTGGTGCCCGTAGTCGAGACAGGAGCCATGCTGCTCAATGTCTACTCGGTGATAGCCATTAACCCTGAGAGGTATCCGGGAGCAAATGCTGAGATGGCGGGCAAGCTCGTGGACTTCCTTACCTCACCCGAGATACAGGACATAATCGGTAGCTACGGAGTCGACGAATACGGGGTACCCCTGTTTTACCCGTGTGCCGGAGCAGAACCTGAGGAGTAGCCTGCATCAGGTCGTCATACACTCAAACATGAGAGTCACCGGATGAGGAACCAGGAGGCAGACTAGGTATCGGCAATGACTGAGATCTGGCAGGGCCTGACCAGGGCTGTACATCTACTGTTGTCCTTCGACCCCGAAGTGGTCGAGATATCCCTGAGGACACTCACCATCGCGGGCACATCCTCCCTCCTGGCCGCCATTATCAGCCTGCCCATCGGCACCCTTATACACTTCCGCCGGTTCCGCGGGAAGAGAGCCCTGATCAACATTATACAGACCCTGTACTTCCTGCCTACCGTTATAGTCGGTCTGTTCGTCTTTGTGCTCTTCTCCAGGGCCGGGCCCCTCGGTCAGCTCGGCATACTGTTCACCCCTCAGGTCATGGTCGTCGGCCAGATGGTTCTCATTACCCCCATAATGCTGGGCATGACCATATCAGCTTTGAGCGGTGTGAGAAAGGAGCTTGTGGAAACAGCCACCTCACTCGGAGCCAGCAGCTCTCAACTCGGACTCCTCGTACTTAGAGAGGCCAGATATGCGGTTCTGGCAGCACTCATACTGGGCTTCGGCCGCGCGTTATCGGAGCTGGGCGTTGCCATGATGGTGGGCGGCAACATAGACGGTTATACCAGGATGATGACCGGAGCGATCTGGCTGGCTACGCAGAGAGGTGAACTCGAACTGGCCCTTGCTCTCGGTATCATCCTTCTGTTTCTGGCACTGGTCATCAGCATCGTCCTCAACAGGCTGCAGCAGCGGAGAACACAATGAAACATGAGTCCTCAGCAATCAAGATCACCGGCCTGACCCATGACTATGGCAAGAGAGAGGTGCTGAAGGACGTGAACCTGAGCATAGACAGGGGCGAGGTCTTCGCCCTCATCGGCCCCACCGGGGCGGGCAAGACAACGCTGCTGCGTATCATAGACCTTCTGGAAATCCCCACCTCTGGAGAAATCTGCTTCGACGGAAGGCCGGCCCCTCGGTCAGGAAGACACAGGCTGGAGATGCGACGGCGAATGTCATTCATACACCAGAAGCCCCAGTTCTTCAGTTCGAGCGTCTACGACAACGTTGCCTGCGGCCTGAGATGGAGGGGAGTGAGAGAGGATGTGATCAGCAACAAGGTCGGCAGCATCCTGCAAACAGTGGGGTTGAACGGGCAAGATAACAGAGACGCACACACCCTGTCCGGAGGCGAGGCACAGAGGGTAGCCCTGGCCCGGGCTTTGGTGCTTGATCCCGAGGTGCTTCTGCTGGACGAGCCAACGGCAAATCTCGACCCCGTTTCAGCAACGAAGATCGAGCGGTTGATCCGGAGCATTGCCGAACAAGGCAGCACCACGATGATAATGGCGACTCATGACATGTCCCAGGGACAGCAGCTTGCAGACAGGATAGGGGTTCTTATCGAGGGGCGACTCGTGCAGACAGGCGATGCCACCGGCATCTTCCGTTCACCCCGAAGTGAAGAGGTTGCCGGATTTGTTGGTATGGAGAACATCATCGGAGGCACAATAATCGCCAACAAGGACGGCATAGTCACGGCAAGCATAGCCGGGGGCCCCGATGGGGTCACAATAGAAGCAGTGTCAAACCACCCGACGGGTAAGGGAGTTCATGCCTGCATCAGACCCGAGGACATCACGCTGGCCCCGGTCACCCATCGAAGCTCGGCCAGGAACTCGTTTCAGGGAAGGGTCACCGCATTGGCATCGTGTGGACCCCTCAGCCGGGTGGAGATAGACTGCGGTTTCCCTCTCGTAGCCCTGATCACCAGGCTGTCCGCGGAAGAACTGGGGCTGGAGGAGGGCATTTCGGTCGTAGCTGACTTCAAGGCCACGGCCGTCCATATCATAGAGAGGAGCACCGACCGATGACCGGAGCACCTGATTCCTGCGGACGCAGCATTAACTATCTGCGCATCTCTGTTACCGACCGCTGTAACCTGCGCTGTATCTACTGCATGCCGTCTTCGGGCGTCCCCCTGCTACCGCACAGGCAGATACTGTCATACGAGGAGATCCACGCTGTCGTCCGGGCAACAGTAGAGGTCGGCATCAGCAAGATACGTCTCACCGGAGGCGAGCCCCTGGTCAGAGCCCGGTTGCCCGAGCTCGTCGGGATGCTGTCCCGGGTTCCGGGCATAGAGGAGGTATCGCTCACCACCAATGGCATACTTCTCAGGAAACACGCCCGGGAACTCAAGAAGGCGGGGTTGACCAGGGTGAACATCAGCCTGGACACGCTCAAACCAGCCAGATTCCGTGACATAACACGTCGTGGCGAATTGAGCACGGTTCTCGACGGTATAGAAGCAGCGAAAGAGGCCGGACTCCATCCTGTGAAGATAAACATGGTGGTCATGCGCGGCGTCAACGACGACGAGGTGCTGGATTTCGCCAGGATGACCGTCCACCGGGAATGGCACGTACGGTTCATAGAGCGCATGCCTTTCAATGGCCAGGTTGACTTTTTTCCCACCGCTGAACTCCAGGAGCACATAGGCCTGCTGGGCAAACTAGAACCGCGGGTACCTCCCCTCGGCAACGGACCCGCCGCCTACTACCGGTTGCCCGGAGCAACAGGCACCATAGGCTTCATCACTCCCCTTAGCGAACCATCCTTCTGCTCACGGTGTAACCGTCTGCGGCTCAGCGCCGATGGCAGGCTGCGCCCTTGCCTTATGTCCGAAGATGAGATTGACCTGAGGACACCGCTGCGCAATAATGCCCAACTACCGGAGTTGAAACGCCTGATTCTGCAGGCGGTGGCTTCTAAGCCGGAGCGGCATCACCTGAAGGAGGACAATGCCACCTATCCTAAGATAACAGGGGCGGGGCGAGTCACGAATCGTAAGATGTCTCAGATTGGAGGTTAGACATGGAACAAGCGCAGATCCGCATGATAGACGTTACTGAGAAAAAGGATACCGAACGCCGGGCATCAGCGAAGGGCACGGTCACCATGAAACCGGCCACATTGGAGCTGATCCGCAAGGGCCAACTGGAGAAAGGAGACGTGCTCGCCGTGGCCAGGACAGCCGGCATTATGGCTGCCAAAGACACTCACCGGCTTATACCCCTCTGCCACCCCCTCCGTCTCACGAGCGTTGCGGTTGAGATCCGCATGCCCGATGGCTCTTCCGATCCCGTGGGTGTTGAAATCACCGCGAGTGCAAAGGGGATTGGGAAAACGGGGTTCGAGATGGAAGCGCTTGTGGCGGTGACCATCAGCGCCCTGACCATCTACGACATGTGCAAAGCAGTTGACCAGAGCATGACCATCGGGGACATCCGTCTCATAGAGAAGAGCGGCGGCAAAAGCGATCTCCGCATTGTCAACGAACAGGATGGCTGGGGAGTCGCAGATCCGGGGGCTTCAGATAGCTAGAGACGAACTAGTACTCGTCTGACTTGAAGTTCTTGATCTCTTCGTAGCTGAAGACCGGGCCATCACGGCAGACGTAGATGTCACCGATGTTGCACCGGCCGCATTTGCCGATGCCGCACTTCATCCTTTTCTCCAGGGTGGTTATCATCTGGGCAGGAGTGAAGCCCAGCTTCTCCAGCACGGGGAATGTGAAACGTATCATGATCGGCGGGCCGCACACGATGGCCACCGCATCCTTGGCCGAGGGCGCCACCTTCTCCGTAATCGCAGGCACGAAGCCGACGTTCCCATCCCAGTTAGGCGCTTCACGGTCGACCGTCGTAGTCATGTTCACCGAGCCGTCTTTCTCCCAGCTGTCCAGGTCATACTTGAAGCAGAGGTCGCCGGGTGTGCGCGCTCCATATATTATGTCAATGTTGCCGTACTTATCGCGATTGTCCAGCGCATTCCAGATCAGCGAGCGCAGAGGCGCCAGGCCGATGCCCCCGGCAACGAAAACCAGGTTCTTTCCGGCCATGTAGTCCAGCGGAAAGCTGTTGCCAAACGGTCCGCGAAAACCGATCTCCGCCCCTTCTCCCAGACGGTGCAACGCGTTGGTGACCTTCCCTACCCGCGCCACAGCAGCCTCCAGGTGGTCCAGACGCGTTGGACTGGACGAGATGCAGAA